>NZ_MKXT01000081.1:2154-3168 GCF_001913985.1 Corynebacterium sp. S5S1 | reverse complement strand
CACACAAACTCGACCCCGGCTAGCGACGGCCCGTTACAGACCGCGGTCAAAGCCATCGGGATCATCGCACCGCTGGTCATGGCGATTTTGCAGCAAGCTAATGGCGCCGCGAACAAAGCACCGAACGAGTCCACCGAGGAAACGTTGAAGCGTTTGGCGACTTCCTCAGACATCCACCTTGGCGACGTTCCGGCGCTGATCACCCAGGTTGTGAAACTCACCGGCAACACGGAAATCGAGCAGACCTGGGCACGAATCAACAAACTGATCGGGCCAGTGCTGGGCTCTCCAGCCACCGGCATTGTGCGCGCCTCGGACGACGTAAACTTCGCGCTGTTCGACAACGGCGTGATCATCGACTCCGAAACCGCTGGCACCAACGCCCTGTGGGGAGAAATCGCCAAAGCTTGGGCCAATGGTGGCTTCGAAAAACTGGGCCTACCCACCAGCGAGCAATACCAACACGGCCAGAAGATCCGCGTGAATTTCCAGGGCGGAAACATCACCTACGACCCTTCCACCGGCGAGCTACAGATCAATGCCGACTAATGGCTAGCGGCTAGTTGCTAGTCACTAGTTGTTAGCCGCCGACCGTAGCACCTATTTGCTGTCATCGGCGGCATTTTCCCAGCCCAGCGTGCGTTCTACCGCTTGATTCCACATGTGGTAGAGCTGCTCACGCTGGGCTTCTGGCATTTCCGGCTCCCACACCCGGTCAGCCACATAGTCATCATCCGAAAACTCCCACCAACCAATGCCGATACCGGCTGCCAGCGCGGCACCCCACACAGTGGTCTCAATCATTTCCGGACGCTGTACCGACGAGCCCAAAATATCAGCCTGCATCTGCATGAGCAGATCATTCGCCACCATTCCACCATCAACACACAGGCCCGATAACTCGCGTCCGGCATCTTTTTGCATGGCTTCAACCACTTCCCTGGTTTGAAAACACGTGGCCTCCAGGGCCGCACGCGTGATGTGGCTGCGATCGGCAAAACGGGTTAAGCCCAC
>NZ_MKXT01000081.1:0-2130 GCF_001913985.1 Corynebacterium sp. S5S1 | reverse complement strand
ATCCGGCCGCCATCGCGGAGCAAACAACCCAGAAAACGCCGGGACAATATACACCCCACCGTTATCGTCGGCAGCGATCGATTCGCTCGAGGCAGCATCCGGGATAATCCCTAATTGATCACGCAACCACTGGATCAACGAGCCGCCCACTGCGACAGATCCCTCCAGTGCGTACACCGGCTTTTCCCCCTGTTGCTGGTACGCGACCGTGGTAAGCAAACCATGCTCAGAAAATTTCGGTTCCGTGCCGGTATTGAGCAGCAAAAACAGGCCAGTGCCGTAGGTATTTTTCGCATCACCGGGGTGGAAATAGCGCTGCCCGAACATAGCAGCTTGCTGGTCGCCCAAAATACCGGTGATCTGCACGCCGGTTAACGAACCACGGTGGCGCACCTCGCCCACCTCACCGATCGACGGGACGATCGTCGGCAAGATCTGTTTAGGCACGCGCACGGCTTCGCAGAGTTCATCGTCCCAGTCCAAGGTGTGCAGGTCGAGCAATAAGGTGCGCGAGGCATTAGTCACGTCGGTGATGTGTAGCGCTTCGCCGGAACCATTGTCACGGTGGTCCCCACTGCCCCGATCATCGTCGGCGTCGCTGTTTTCTTCTGCACCACCGGTGAGGTTCCACACCAGCCACGAATCAATGGTGCCGGCCAATAACTCGCCGCGCTCGGCGCGCTCACGGGCGCCGTCGACATGATCCAAAATCCACGCGATCTTCGGACCCGCCGGATAAGAATTGGCCAACAAACCGGTCTTCGCCTGCCACACCGTTGCATCAGAAAACTCCCCACCGGTGCGGGTATCCTGCCAGACAATCGCGTTATAAATCGGCTCCCCGGTGGCTTTCTCCCAGACGACGGCGGTCTCGCGCTGGTTGGTCACCCCCAGGGCTTTCACATCACGGGCGGTGATGTCGAGTTCCACCATCGCAGAAGAAATCACCCGGCGCGTGTTCGTCCAAATCTCATTCGGATCGTGTTCCACCCAACCTTTCCGCGGCATGATCTGCTGGTGTTCCAGCTGAGCTTGCGAGACCACTGTCCCGTCGCGGTCAAAAAATAAGGCACCGCGTGGATGTGGTGCCTTGGTCGAGTGCAGCGATATACATGGTTGTTCTACAGCCACCGTTCTATGATTTCGGCGATCCCGGCATCGTCGTTAGACCCAGTCACCATATCAGCCGCCTGGCGCACTCTCGGGTGTGCGTTTTCTACCGCGACCCCTAAACCGGCCCACTGCAACATTTCGATGTCATTGGGCATATCGCCGAAAGCCACCACCTCTTGGGCGTCCACCCCCAGGTGCTTGGCGAGATATTCCAGGCCAGCGGCCTTGTTGACCCCTGGTGCTGCGACCTCCAACAACCCCGCGTCGATGGAATATGTCAGATGTGCCCGCCGGCTATCAACGTGTTCTGCCAGCAACGCGTACATCTCGTTGGCGGTCATAGCCGGGTTGCGCAGCAGGAATTTCACGGCTGGTTTGTGCCACACCTGTTCCGTGGGAGCGGTAATAAATTGCGAATCCGCCCACGTGTGCGCATAGTTTTCCGCGGCAACAAATAGCTCGGTGGGGTCTTGCCGCACAGAATAACCGGCGTATTCTGCAGCGATACTCACCCCGCCATAGGGAGCAAAAATGTCTTGCGCAGTGTAGTAAACCTCTTCCATCAACTCTGGCGAGATTTCCGCGGCGGTAAGTACCTCATCAGCGGCACAGTCATAAATCACCGCACCGTTGGAGGTGACGCACACTGGGCGCACGGCGAGTTGCTCCAGCACCGGCTGCAACCAGCGAAAAGGCCGCCCCGTCGCAAGTGCGAAGTGCATTCCCTGTGCGGTGGCCTGGTGTACGGCATCGCGGACTCGCTGCGGCACACGGTCTGCCGAGTTCAGAAATGTACCGTCGATGTCACTCACGATCAACCGCGGGGCCGGGTCGACGGCGTCGGTTCCACAAGGCTGGCTCACTTGTGGTCTTTCTTTCCCGCTTTCGCTGCTTTTGCAGCTTTCTTCCGGTCACGTTCGGCCCGTGCGGCAGCATCAATCTCGGCGGCTTGTTCCAGGGTTGGTGCGGCCCCGCCCAACGATGCGGGCATCCACGGCAAGCCGGGCTCGAAAGGCC
>NZ_MKXT01000080.1:2198-3520 GCF_001913985.1 Corynebacterium sp. S5S1 | reverse complement strand
GCCTAGCTTGCCGATGACGGTACCGCGCACATTAAACTTCCGCTTCGCAGAATCCGACGGCCCCGACGCGGTATTGAATTCGATGCGATCGACGATCAACATGTCATCGTGGTGTGGCTGCCAATTGCTTTTCGCATTATCGGTGAGATAACGCTTCGCCGCACGATAGTCACCGTCCGGGCTTGCCGAAGCGCGATAAAAATCCCGCAGCAACAAATCCGGTTCTTGCCCGTCCGTCGGTCCAATATTCATGTCATCGTCCGGATTTGCTGAATCCTCAAACGGGCGCAGCGCCTGCGGGCCAGTATCCCGCGGCAACGAACTGCACGCCGCCACAAACCCGAGGCTGCCGGCTACCACTACCGCGAGAGCGCCACGGCGCACAACATACAGGCTCTGCTTGCCGACGAATCGCTGCCTACGCTGCTTATTTTGCATCATCTTCTGCATCATCACGGTCATCCTCATGCCCTGCGCTGGTAGTTTTCTCACTATCCGCGCTCTTTTCGCCTGTCGCTGACTCCGGGACATCGGGTGCAACCACCAGCTCCAGCGGCGCCGGATCTACCTCACCGCGCGGGGTCCGTGGCAGCACCAGCCGGAACGTCGCGCCCACGCCTAATTCGCCAACGGCATCCAAGATCCCGCCGTGCAACTGCGCATCCTCGCGGGCAATCGCCAATCCCAAACCGGTGCCACCGGAATGCCGTTTACGCGACACATCCGCACGCCAGAAGCGATTGAACACCAGATCTTCCTGGCCATCTTTGAGCCCCACGCCTTGGTCGGCAACCAGCACCGCAATCGCGTGCTCATTCGACCCGGCAATCACCCGGATTGGATTGCCTTCCGAGTGGTCAATCGCATTAGCCAGCAAATTACGCAAAATCCGCTCGATCCGACGAGAATCACCGGCGATGGTCAAAGCGTCGTCAAGACCAAAAAAGGAGACCTTGACGTCTAATTTATCCGCCAAGTGCTCCACCTGGTTCCACGCAGCATCCAAGCTTGAGCGCACATCAATCTGGGTTTCAGACAAATCAGCCACCCCGGCATCGTGCCGCGAAATCTCTAACAGATCACCCAATAAGTCTTCGAACTTATCGAGCTCGCGGGTCATCAGCTCCGTCGCACGACGCGTGTGCGGGGCCAGCGAGTCTGCATCAGAAGCGATCATATCCGCGGCCATGCGCACCGTCGTCAAGGGCGTGCGCAATTCGTGCGAAACGTCCGAAGTAAACTGACGCTGCAAATCACCGTATTCTTCCAGCTGGTTAATCTGGCGCACCAACTTATCGGCCATGTCATTAAACGACATCGCT
>NZ_MKXT01000080.1:0-2144 GCF_001913985.1 Corynebacterium sp. S5S1 | reverse complement strand
CCGCCAAGCGTTGTGCAGTACGCGACGCGGAGCGAATCGGCACAATAACCTGCTGGGTGGCCAACCATGCAATCCCCACCAACAGCACCAGCACGACTACACCCGCAGTAGACAACAGACCGCGTAGCAACGCCATGGTGGATGCTTCTGATTCCATCGACAGCGCCAGATACACCTGAGCGCCCGGAATATCGGATTGGGTCGGTGAACCAATCAGCAGCGCGTCATAGACCGTGCCGTCGGCACGCTCCACCGGGGTGAACTGATAAGAAACGTGCCCCTCAGAGACATACCTGCGTAGCTCCGCGGGAACACGGAAACCTTCTGGCGCCGTCGTCAAAGAGCCATCGCCGTTATCGACAACGATGATGGTGTCATAGATGGCCGATGCATCACTGGATTCACTACTGGAATGAGAAATAGATGCGCGCGCCGAGGTGATACGCACTTGCACACTATTAGCTGAGCCGGTGGCGTTAATTTGCTGTTCGACGGCAAAACGAGCACGGTCAATTTCCTGGCTGGCAACATCGAGCTTCTGATCCACCAGGCGCTGGGTGATCACCGAGATCAACGCGAAAGCCAGCACCAGCATGACCACCAGTGAGGACACGAAGATCGAGACGATCAAACGCACCTGCAGCGACGAACGCCAGTACTCCAGCATCCTCGTGCGCAGGTGGCGCAAGCGGTTTTCCGAACCCCCAGGACGAGCAGCCTTGTTCGTGCTTGCTGGATCACTGGACGTAGACGGCGCAGACGACGTAGACGCGGCGGGCTTTTTCACGCTCCTCCTGCCTAGGCTGCAGGCTTCTTGCCTGTTTTATAGCCCACTCCCCGCACCGTGAGCACGATTTGCGGGTCCTCCGGGTCTTTTTCAATCTTCGCGCGCAGCCGCTGCACATGCACATTCACCAAACGAGTATCCGAGGCGTGCTTATAGCCCCAGACCTTCTCCAGCAACGATTCCCGAGTGTGCACCTGCCCTGGCTTGCGCGACATTTCCAGCAACAAATCAAACTCCAGTGGGGTCAGCGCGATCTCTTCACCATTGCGCGTCACGGTGTGCTCACTGGTATCAATGTGCAGATCACCGATGACGATGCTTTCTGCAGAATCCGCGGCGTCGTCATGCGAAGCCACCGCCGGGCGTAGGCGGGCACGAATGCGCGCGATCAGTTCCTTGTGTTTGAAAGGCTTCGTGATGTAGTCGTCGGCGCCCGATTCCAGCCCCAACACGACGTCAACGGTATCGGTTTTCGCGGTCAGCATGACGATCGGCACCGATGATTCTGTGCGAATAGTGCGGCAAATATCCACGCCGTTCATGCCTGGCAGCATCAAATCCAGCAAAATCAAGTCCGGTTCGTGCTCACGAAACGCCGGGACCGCCTCATTGCCGTCCGTCACCGCGATGGGATGAAAACCTTCGGATTCCAGCACGATAGTCAACATCTCGGAGATCGCTGGGTCATCATCAACTACCAGAATGGTTGCTGCCATCGTCGTATTCATCCTCCGGGGGTGGTGTTACGGGAACGCTACGGTGGGCTAGCTCAGCCCGGCGCGTGTGAATCGTTGCCATTATCTTATCGATGTCGTCGCTGACTAGCCATTGGCTAGCCCAATTCAACGCCGCGAGTTGGTGATAAGCAGCATTCGTGTTGGTTTGTAGATCACTTTCGCGTTCGTAGTGATCCCGCTGCCGGGTGGCATCTGCCTCCGAGCGCGAT
Organism: Corynebacterium sp. S5S1; assembly: GCF_001913985.1. Taxonomy (NCBI): domain Bacteria; kingdom Bacillati; phylum Actinomycetota; class Actinomycetes; order Mycobacteriales; family Corynebacteriaceae; genus Corynebacterium; species Corynebacterium sp. S5S1. The sequence goes on along the minus strand of NZ_MKXT01000080.1, from coordinate 411 downwards.
TGTGCGCGAGCGGCAGCCACGTCGACGGGAACATCCAGCAGGATCTGCAAGTCGGGCTTCGGCAGCCCCAAGCGCCCAAATTCGAGTTCGGCAACCCAGTCCGTCACAGCTTGTTCCCCGGTCCGCGCCCAGCTATAGGCGGCACTCGAGGCCACATAGCGGTCCAGGATCAGCACGGCATCGCTGTGGCGTGCGTTGTCGGCGGCGTCGGCATGATTGCCGGCATGGTACTGCCACAACGTGTCCCGGCTCGCGGCGCGGTCCAAAGCAAAAAGCGTGGCCATGGCATAGGGGGAATCACTGAGATCTCCCATCCTGCCGTAAAGCGCCTCGCGTGCCAGCTGGGCGTGGATGGAATTGTCATAGTCCGGAAATGCCAACACCTCGACAGCGATGCCTTGTTGGCGAAGC
>NZ_MKXT01000079.1:4225-6386 GCF_001913985.1 Corynebacterium sp. S5S1 | reverse complement strand
CAACAGTGGCTTAATGGATTGTGGAATCCCTGCCATTGCAAGCGCTATTTCTCGGTTTTCGCGCACCAAATGCTGTATCGTAGCACCGAATTCAATGATTTCACTCTGATGGTAGTAGTGCAGTTCATCGAGCGTTATCAGCACCCCGACAGGTGGTTGGTTTAGCTTTTCATCTCGCTCTGCCTGTAATTCCAAAAAATCTGTAAGAACATCCCGAAGCGTAACCGTTGGCGTGAATTTTTCTGCCTCACTCAACTGAATCCCTCCGAGCGAAGCAATATTAAGGCCCGTCAGTTTTCGCGAAACTAGGTCAAATTGGTCTTTCGCGAGAGAATAAATTTTGTCACGGATTCTTTCCATAAAACCTGGAGTCGCGGTTTCCGAGATGACCCACCAGGACTCTGCATGGGCGATATCTTCAAATTCATTGAGCAATACAGTTTTGCCAACTCCCCGCATTCCAGATACCAGACTTAGGCGCTCATGCGAACCGGGCCCGTCCAGAAGCGCGTAACGAAAATCAGTAAGTTCATCTACCCGACCAGCAAGATACGGTGGAGTCGTGCCAGTTCCTGGACTAAATGGGTTTTTCGTACGTGCCATACCATCATTATAGACAACCGCTTTACTACTGTTTACAACTCTTACAACTTTTACAATCTTTACAATTATTACTACTTGGTTGACCATGAGAAATCGCTCGCCTACCGACCTGACTATCATGCAATGCGAAAATTAAATCGAAGATTTCTACTTGCACACTACACTGTGCAATGTTCGATTGCTGCACGCTGGAAAACATGCTAGAAGCCTACTTTAACTGGTGAACTACCGAGCAAACTCCACATGTTCGATAAGTTCCCCGAGTTGCTGCCCCAAGTTTTTAGGACACATTCTTATTCGAACACTGTTGTGTTTTTACGTTATTTGCGTTAGACTAAAGTCATTCCAGTTAGCAAGCATATTCGGGGGAGGGAATCCGTGAACGCCGACGCCACCGCTTATTTCACGCACTGCAGCCCCCACGACAAAGACGCGCAAGCCATGACGGCCCTGCGTCGGCAAGAGTTTCACGCTTGGGATTCCATCATTGATTTTGAACATTATGATTATGACCTGCTTTTGAAAGAGCTCACGGAAAAGAGTGGGCTGGGCAGCCACAAGGTTGGTGACATCATCGGAGCGTTTTATCGCATGATTGATCTGCCACAACTGCGCGATTTAGCGACCACGATGTGGCATATTGACATGGATCGGTGGATCGCAATTGACCGCGCAATGGCTAAAGCCGGTGACGTCAACGCACACCTGTTCGCCGTTATCGATAACGTGCTGGTTGACTACCTCACGCCGACCAAACCTGCGCAACAGATGCCGTCGAAACGCAGCATCACTAACCGCATTAACCGCGAAATCGAAGCGCATGATTCTTCTGTTCGGGAGAAGAAGCACAAGGATCCGACTCGGAAAAATTACGAAGTCCACGATATTCCGCTGGACAGCCGCAATGGCGACGATACCCACGAGTTTCACTTCGATACCGACGCCGCTACTGCCGTGAAAATCGATGCGCACGTGCACGAGCACGCGAAACAAGCCGGAATTTCGCTTCGCGACGCCGTCGTGGAGCTCTTGCTGGGTAAAACGCACACCTCCGTGACGCTGAATTGCTACCGCGCCAGCGATGTTGCCGACGCCCCGCTGTTCGTGTCGACGACTACCGGCGCTGGCGTGGCCACCCTGTTTGGCGCCGCTGCCGACGCCCTCGCCGGTGAAGCAGCCAAGCACCACGACATGGACGCCGTAGCCAACCACAAAGTCACAGGCTACGCCACCACACCGACGATGCGCAGCGCCGTGACCGGCCGCGATGGATGCTGCCGCTACCCAGGTTGTAGCATGCCAGCCACCACCTGCCAGATGGACCACGTGGTGGAATACGACGAGGGTGGTCTGACCAGCCCGGTAAACCTCATCGCGCTGTGCCAACACCACCACAACATCAAAACCGATCGCCGGGCCCGGCCCATCTTAGAGCCCGCCAGCGGAACCGTTGTGTGGTTGTTCCCCGACGGCACCTGGCAGTCCACTGAAGCTGACGGGCCACTGGCCAAACCAAACCGCAGATGGGTACAAACACTGCGGCAAAAGATCGCTTGTG
>NZ_MKXT01000079.1:3510-4174 GCF_001913985.1 Corynebacterium sp. S5S1 | reverse complement strand
GAAAAGCACAGAGCTCAACAAGCGCAGCAGCACACTCAACAAAATACAATGAATACAACGCTTACCGACGACGCTGAAAACACCGGAAATGCCCGCCGCGCCAGTGCGCCTGTCGACGATCCTTGGGTGCGCTGTCAACAATCGAAGGAAAATAGGAAGGAAAAGGAGAAAGAACACGAGCCGCTGACAAACACGCAAGAACAACAGCTATGGCACAATGATCTCACCTGGCTACAGCGTGCTCTAGACACGTGGAGTTTTCATTCGGACGAAATGAAGCAATTCCAGTCCCAGTTGCGCGCAATCCACACCGGGGTTTCTGCACTGCAAGAATCTGGATTTAACCTTTTTAATCACGTCAGTATGGTCTTCGACCTGGACGAATTCGGCACCACCTCTACCACCACGTTTACCCCCAGCGAGGCAGCACCGCCATTCTAATTTCCCCGCGCTTCGTCGGGTTATTTCATCGCGTTACTTCTTCGCGAAGTGCTCTTCCAGCTGGTCGAGCATCATCATGGCGCTAAAGTAATCCAGGCGGAATAGCTCCGGACTCAGCAAATACACCTCACCCGCAGTGATGGCCGCATTGTCTGCCAACAATGGGTTGTTCTTGAGCGCCGCGACTGGATCGTCGCCGGTGGTGCTCATCGTCAACACGGTG
>NZ_MKXT01000079.1:2943-3442 GCF_001913985.1 Corynebacterium sp. S5S1 | reverse complement strand
AACCTCAAAACCGATATCTTCCAGCAGCTGCCCCTGGGCGGACTCCGCACTCCAGAAGTTCAAACCGCGATCACCCGGCAGTGGCATCACGAAGTTTGTCGGCTGCTCCGGCAACTCGATTGCGCCGGTGACCTCTTCCAGGCGATCCTCATACTGTTGAATCGCCTCAGCGGCATCTTTTTCGTGCCCGGTGGCCTCCGCAAGCAGACTCATGATCTCATCCCAGCCCTGGTCGGAATAATCAACCACCACGACTGGCACACCAATCGCGCTCAGCTTGTCATACTCAGCCACCACCGAATCCTGACCACTGGCACTCACGACGATCATGTCCGGATCCTGCGCCGCGATAGCCTCTACATCAACCTCGAGGTTGTACAAGCTTTCGACGCCATGCTCCTTGGCTTCCTCAGCCCACTGCAAGAAAAATCCCTGCTCGTCGGCAAGCCCACCGACCTTCGCACCACCAGTCGCTTTAATGGGTGCATCCATAGCCAGC
>NZ_MKXT01000079.1:1229-2823 GCF_001913985.1 Corynebacterium sp. S5S1 | reverse complement strand
GCGGTGCCGGAGGCGTTAGCATCTTCGTCAGCTTGGCTGCAGCTGACCAGTAACAAGCTGAATGCGGTCAGGGCTGCGCCAGTAATCTGGACACGGTGGCGACGAATTTTCATATCTTTTCCTTCTGTGTTTCTATGAGCTAAACCATAACTCAATTGGGTAGTCTAACCTCACAGGTAGGTTTCAGGCAATGGTTAACGATATTTTATTCTTCCCACACCTGTTTACTCACCCACCACCAAAAGATCCTTGACGACGAACTCGAGCACCTCCGGCGCCACCATTCCCGGGTGCGTGGCGTCGACACGATGCTCATTCACCGCAGCACAATGCGGCTGCCATGCATCCGCGATCAATAACGGCGAACGCTGGTCCGCTTCCGCCGCCGCCACCACACAATGCACTGTGCCCGAATATAACCGGGTGCTATGGCTGCGCATCTGCGCAGAATTATGCCGCACCATGGTTACGATCATCTCGACCTCCTCGCCGCTCAGCTGGCCGAATACTCCATCGGATGCGCGCAGGCACCGCACTACGTCGCTCGCGGATTCCACAGCGCCGCGCACACCAGCCATGTCGCACACTCCAGCCAATAATTCCTGTTCGGTGGGGGTCGGTAACTGCTTCCACACCTCCGCCGGGTAGGAATCAAGCAGCACCACCGCAGACACCGCAATATCAGTTTCTGCAAGCGCCGCCGCACAATCTTGCGCCACAACTCCGCCGACGCTCCAGCCCAACAACTGGACACGTGCCACCCCACGCGCACGCAGCATCTCGCACACACGAGCCACCTTTTCTGACAAGTTCACCGCCGGCTCTGTGGCTTGCACGCACACAATTCCGCGGCCATCGTGCGGCACCAAAGATGCTAATGAGAAATACGACCAGCTCAACCCGCCTGCCGGGTAGAAACACACGATGAGATCTTCACCAGCGCTGCTGCAGGCATTGCTATCAGCACCGTTGGGCTCACGCAGCCACAAAAATTCACTGAAGCCATCTTGCCGTCGCACCCGCGACAACCCGGCAGGTGTCGGATTGGCAAAAACATCGGCAACCCGCAAATGCAGCATTTTCGCCAACTGGATCGCAGTCAAGAAATTTCCGCCAGCTTCAAAAAAATGCGTGCTCGGGTCGGTGATATCAGCGTGCAGGACCTGACTAAAAGCGGCCAGTACCACTTCTGTTTTTAAATCCGACCCCGAATCTGTCACCGAATCCGACCCAGAATCCAACCCAGGATTGTCATTAGGGTCCGGCAATTGCGCGCGGTCGAGTTTGCCGTTGATGGTCACGGGAATGTCAGCAATTCGGAGAACCAAGCTCGGCACCATATACGCAGGTAACTGGGCACGGCACTGCTCAAGAATGTCCGCACGGAGCGTATCACTGAGCGCACCACTGAGCTCATCACTGTGCTCATCGAGCACCACATAAGCCACCAGCGCGGGCTGGCCTCGATATTCTCGCAGTAGCGCCACCGCACCTGCCACAGCGGGATGTTTTTGGATGACAGTTTCCACCTCACCAAGCTCAAGCCGCTGACCACGCAGTTTTACTTGCGCATCTTTCCGGCCCAAATAGTGCA
>NZ_MKXT01000079.1:0-1163 GCF_001913985.1 Corynebacterium sp. S5S1 | reverse complement strand
GTACCCACGCGCGACTTGCATGCCGCCGATGATTAGTCGCCCACCAAACCCAATGGGCAGCTGCCGAGACTGAAAATCAACAATCGCAATCTCGGTATTCCATACCGGCGCTCCAATGGGAACAGACTGCTGGTCCGCATCAGTAACGGTATGTGCGGTGACATCAATCGCGGCTTCTGCCGGGCCATAAAGGTTGTGCACCTCGGCGCCCAATTGCACACGCGCCGCTTGCGCAAGACTGGCAGGCAACGCTTCGCCAGAGACCATCACGTTGCGCAGATAAACCGGCAACTGCGGATCATGCGCACTCAAATAACCCTGCAATGCCGAAGGAACAAAATGGCACAGGCTTGCTCGCGACGAATGCAACGCCGCTTGCACGGCCTGTGGATCTTTGTGTTCTTCTGGGTCCAACACCCACGCGCCCATGCCATAGGTCAACGGGTACAAGTATTCCCAAATGGAGACATCAAAGGACGACGGTGTTTTATGCAGCAGAATATCGTCACTGGTCAGATCATATTTTTCCGCCATCCATGCCAGACGGTTGGTGATTCCCGCATGCGTGTTCACCACCGCTTTCGGCGTGCCCGTCGACCCGGAAGTGAAAATGATGTAGGCGGCATCGCCAGGCTCTCGTTTCACCGGCGCGATCAGCGCGTGCGGTGGTTGTGCAGGATCAATAACCGCCCCGCCGATACTTGGCCCACCAATCTGAATGTGCGCTTGCGCGGTCTGTGCCATCGCTTGCCGACGCTCGGCTGGAAGCTGCGGATCGATAGGGACAAAAACACCGCCCACGGTGATCACCGCGCCGACGGCCACCAGAAAATCCACGCCTCGTTCCAAGTGAATAGCCACCGCTTGTCCCGGCTGCACACCGGCCGACAGCAGTGCGTTGGCCAGGCCAAAGACTCTTCCCGCTAGTTCTGCGATGGTGAGGTGTTCCTGCTTGGTGCGCAGCAGAATTTTCTGTCCGCCATCTGTGGCGTCATAGTGGGCCCATCCTAAAACTGTCGCGAGATGCGCGCCCAATGTGGGTGCGGCAATCGCATGCGTCGGGCCCTGGAAAGCCGCGATTTCTTGGCGCTCTTCCGGGAGCAAGAAATCCGGCTCATCTGGGTGCTCAATAGCAAAAGCGATGCGTGCGGCATGTTTATCCA
>NZ_MKXT01000029.1:0-25648 GCF_001913985.1 Corynebacterium sp. S5S1 | reverse complement strand
CCTGTTCACGGCGCCTAAGGCCAGTGACTACGAGCGTGGCGCTCATTTGGGTACACCCTATTGTTACGCCGGTGTGCGGCAGAATGTTTCCTGTAAAATGGGGCGGTTCCTAGCATTGTTTTACACGCGTCTAGTGGAGTCTAGGCCTTATGTTTACAGAAAGTGGTGAGTGTGGTGTTATCGTCTGACGGTTTCCATAGGTTGCATCCCTCAGTGTGGTGTGACGCTTGCTGATGGTCACTGACATCTTGCGCCACTTGAAGAGTGTGAGCCGGCAAAAACTAATCCAACTGGTCCACAGCGAGGTCCCAATACCCGCTGGGTAATTTGCCTCTAAAAGGCAGCGGAGCTTAGGACCCCAACCCCGCACCCTACGTGACGGCGGTAACTATAGTTCGTAGATATGACCGCACCACAAACTAAGACGCAGCACGAGTTGCTCCAAGAACGCGCAACGACGGTGGACCTGCGCGCTTATCACCTCCACCTCGATCTCTCGGAGGTACTCGATAGCCCCACCTACCGCGTGACTACCCGCCTCGAACTCAGCAGCAGTGAGCCCGAGCTTTTCCTGGATTACCTAGGCGAATCCGTCGCGGAGGTCAAGGTCAATAGCACCCCGCAGAAGGTGGACTTTGATGGCAGCATCATCCGGCTGCACGGCCTGCCGGTAGGGGAGGAGCTCGCCATCGAAGTCACCAGCCACTCGCGCTATTCGCGCACCGGCCAGGGCCTGCACCGCATGCACGATCAGGCCGATGACGCGACCTACCTGTACTCACACCTCGAGCCTTCTGATGCCCGCCGCATCTTCCCCTGCCTGGAGCAGCCGGATCTCAAGGCCGTCTTCCACGTGCGCATGACCGCACCGAAAAAGTGGCAGATCCTTTCCAACCAACCGGAAGTCGAACGCCACGAGGAGGGGGAGCTCGCCACCGTTATCTTCGCGCCGACCCCGCCGCTGTCGACGTACCTAACTTCTTTCGCCGCCGGCCCCTACCAGTACCAAGAGCGCACCTGGACCGCCCCGGATGGCAGCCACTCGGCACAGCTGCGCGCCTTTGCGCGCGCGTCCATGTTTGAGCACCTAGACGAGGAAATCCTAGAACTTACCGCCCAAGGCATGGACTTTTTCCACCACAACTTTGGCTATCCCTATCCGTGGGGCAAATATGATTCCATCTTTGTACCCGAATACAACCTGGGTGCCATGGAAAACCCCGGCCTGGTGACGTTTACGGAGAACTACATTTTCCGCTCCCGCGCTACCCGCGCGCAGCATGCCGGCCGTGCAAATACCATCCTGCACGAGATTTCCCATATGTGGTTCGGTGATCTGGTCACTCCGCAGTGGTGGGATGACCTGTGGCTCAAGGAGTCCTTCGCGGAATTTATGGGCGCGGATTCTTCCGTCCACGGCACCGACTACACCGAGGCCTGGGCAAACTTCGCCGGCGCCCGCAAGAACTGGGCCTACCTGCAGGATCAGCTGCCCACCACGCACCCCATCAAGGCGGAGATCCCGGACGTGGATGCCGCGCGCCAAAATTTCGACGGCATCACCTATGCCAAGGGCGCGGCGGTACTCAAACAGCTGGTGCACTACGTCGGTCGCGATAATTTCTACGCCGGTGCGCGCGACTACTTCCAGAAGCACGCCTTTGCCGCCGCCACCTTTGATGACCTCCTGCAGGCGCTCAAGAAGCACACGGACCGCGATCTTGATGCCTGGTCCCAAGCCTGGTTGCGCACCTGGGGCCCGGATACCCTCACCCCGGAGCTGCACACTGAAGGCGAGAAAATTGCGGAGCTGGCCATCAGTGCAGACGCCGAGGACGTCACCCGACCGCACCGCCTGACCGCTTCGCTCTTTGATGCATCCCTGCACAAGTACCGCGAGATCGACATTGATCTCCCCGCCGGCGATCGCACCACCCGCACCATCATCGATGAAGCGGCCGGCCTTCCGGCCCCGGCATTGCTGCTACTTAACGACGCCGACCATACCTACGCCAAGATCCGCTTCGACGAGACCTCCCTAGACACAGCGAGTGAGCGCCTGACCGACATCGAGGATGAATTGACCCGCGCGGTAATCTGGACCGCCCTGTGGAACCTCACCCGCGATGGGGAAATGTCGGCGATTGACTATGTGGGGGTCGTCGTCAAGCACGAAGCCTACGAGACCAACACGACGCTGCTGGCTACTGCCTGCGCCAATGCCAATTGCGCCATTGCACACTATGTGGCAGACGCCGACCGCGAGCAGGTCCGCACCGACTATGCCGAGGCGATCTGGGGCCACCTGGCCGAGGCCGAACCAGCCTCGGACGCCCAGCTTGTGCTCGCTCGCGCCGCCATCCGCGCACTCGCCGCAACGCCGGAGGAATCAGGTACCGCGCGCCTTAAGGCCCTGCTCTCCGGTGACATTGCCGGCCTTCGCTTGGACCCCGAAATCCGCTGGTCGATCTTGCGCGCCCTCGCCGCCCGCGACGCCGTAACCCCGGCCGAGCTCGAGGAGGAAAAGCAGCGCGATAATACGCTGACCGGTGCTACCGAATTCCTCGGCGCCAGCCACGCTTTCCCCACGCCGGAGACCAAGCGCTCCGCGTTCGATAAGGCACTCACGCCCGGCGCATATTCCAATGCCGAGGTCGACGCACTGGTCGCCGGTTTCAATGCCCCGCGCTCAGCTAGCCTGCAGGAGGCCTTTGCGGAGGAGTTCTTCTCCCGCGTGGAAGACATCTGGGCTGCGCACCCGATTGAGATTGCTAACCGCCTCATCCGCGGCTTCTACCCGGAGTTGCCGATGGCCGATGCCGCCACCACGCGCCTGCTGCACCGGGAGCTGCCAGGAGCGCTGCGCCGCATCCTGCTGGAATGCCGCGATAACCTGCGGCGCACCCTCCGCGTGCGGGCTGGTCAATAAACTGTACAGCCTAGCGCTCGCGCCCTAGTTCCCCTCGGGTCACACTGTGTATAACAGTTGTTGATCCGGGGGAATCTACATATGACGCTGAGCCATGACCGCAGTGACGAGGAACTAGTTGATGCATTTATTGAGGGGGACAATAAGGCCTTTTCCACCATCGTGGAACGCCACCGCACGCGGCTGACCACGGTAGCGCGGCGCTACACCAGAAACGATCATGATGCCCAAGATGTGGTCCAGGAAGCCTTCCTGCGCGCCAGCTGCAACCTGCACTCCTATCGCCGCGAGTCCGCGCTTTCGACCTGGCTGCACCGGCTGGTGAAAAACTCGGGCTATGACTACTTGAACCACCGCTCTAACAGGGAAAATGCTTCATTAGACGCGGAGGACTTCGACGACGATCGCAACCCGCTGCTCGCGCATAACCCTTCCGAAAACCTAGCGGAGCAGCTGGTGGTGCGAGAAGCCATGCAGCTGCTGCGGGAGGATCAGCGCGAGGCGCTGGTGCTTACCGACGTCGCCGGGTTCCGCGTCGGCGAAGTTGCCACCGCCCAAGGGGTAAAACCCGGCACCATTAAATCCCGCCGCGCCCGAGCAAGGGAAGTCCTACGCGCCGCCATGGGGTGAGTTTGCTAATACCGACGTTTGTCAGCGTGGCGGGTAGACTCAGGGCGTTACGCGAAACCACACTCTGATTTAAGGGAGTTAGCAATGACCGTCCACGATGTTACCATCGTAGGTTCCGGCCCTGCCGGTTACACCGCCGCGCTGTACGCGGCACGCGCTGAGCTCAACCCGATTGTCTTCGAGGGCTTCGAGTACGGCGGCGAGCTTATGAATACCACCGAGGTAGAAAACTACCCCGGCTTCCAAAAGGGCATTATGGGACCCGAGCTCATGGAAGAAATGCGCGCCCAGGCCATCCGCTTCGGTGCGGATCTCCGCATGGAGGTCGTTGACTCCGTTGAGTTGGAAGGCGAAATTAAAAAGCTGCACGTGGGTGACGAGCTCTTTGAGGCCCGCACCGTTATCCTCGCCACCGGTGCCGCCCCGCGCCACCTCGGCGTTCCCGGTGAGGAAGAACTATCCGGCCGCGGTGTATCCACCTGCGCTACGTGCGATGGCTTCTTCTTCAAGGGCCACAATATTGCCGTTATCGGCGGCGGCGACTCCGCCATGGAAGAGGCTACCTTCCTCACCAAGTTCGCGGACTCTGTCACCATTGTGAACCGCTCCGAGAACTTCCGCGCCTCCAAGATCATGCTGGAGCGCGCCCAGGCCAACGAAAAGATCAAGTGGGAGACCAATAAGGTCGTCGAAGAAGTTATTGAAGCCGATGGCAAGGTCGGCGGACTCAAGCTCAAGGACGTCACCAACGGCGAGACTTCCACCTTGGATGTCACTGCAATGTTCGTAGCAATTGGCCATGATCCGCGTTCTTCCTTCCTCAATGATCAGGTCAAGCTCAATGACAACGGCTATGTTGTAGTTGAACAACCCACCACCAAGACCTCCCTGCCTGGCGTTTTCGCCTGCGGTGACTTGGTGGATGACCACTACCAGCAGGCAATTACCGCGGCCGGCTCCGGTTGCCGCGCGGCAATTGATGCGGAACATTTCCTCGCAGAAAGCCGTTAATTCAGTATGAGCAACGTCAAGAAAGTAACCACTGATACGTTCCGTAAGGACGTCATCGAGTCCGACAAGCCCGTCGTCGTAGACTTCTGGGCCGAGTGGTGTGGCCCCTGCAAGAAGCTTTCCCCCATCCTGGAAGAGGTAGCGGAGGAGCTGGACGGCCAGGTCACCATCGCCAAGGTCAACGTCGATGAAGAGCGCAACCTAGGCGCCATGTTCCAGATCATGTCCATCCCAAATGTGCTGATTTTCAACCACGGCGAGAAGGTAGACGAATTTGTGGGTCTGCGTTCTAAAGATGACATCGTGGCGCAAGTGAAAAAGCAGCTTTAACTGTTAATCTAATTCCTATTAGATTAAGCGTGTAGAAATTCTGGAATGCGGCCCTAACTAAAACGGGCTGTGAAAGGGGTATTAAGGCGTGAACCGCGTTCTTCGAGTCGGCGATACAAGCGTGCGTGTAGCTGAGGCTCGCGCTACCTTGGCCCGTCTCGGCCTCTTGTCAGATTTCAAGGGGGAACTTTCTGCGTGGAAGAAGCAGAAGTACTCCGAGAGCGACAAGAGCTTTGATGCCAATTTGTCTGAGGTCCTCAAGGCCTTCCAGCAATCCCGCGGTATCGTGCCCACGGGCGAGATCGACGATCTCACCCTGCGCGAACTGCGCCAAGCCTCGTACACGCTCGGCAGCCGCGTACTTAGCTACGAGCCTGCGAATGAGCTGGTGGGTGACGATATCTCGCAGCTCCAGCAACAACTGCAGGAGCTCGGCTTCTACCAGCAGCGGGTAGACGGCCACTTCGGTACCAATACCCACGCGGCGCTGAAGGAATATCAGCACAACTGCGGCCTGCAAGAAGATGGTGTGTGCGGCCCCGCCACCATCCGCGCCCTTGGGCTGCTTGGCCGCCGTATTACCGGCGGTTCCGCGCACAATATCCAAGAGCGTGAGCGCGTCCGCAACGCCGGCCCAAAGCTGGCGGGCAAGCGCGTTGTCATCGATCCCGCCTTGAGCGGCGGCGACGCCGGCCAGCTGGTCAAGGGCCGCTTTGGTGATATTTCCGAGCAGGAAATCCTGTGGGACCTCACCCAGCGCATCGAGGGGCGCATGATTGCCGCAGGCATGGAAACCATCATCTCCCGTCCTCGGACCTCCGATGCGGACGTCAAGTCCCGCGCCGAGCTGGCCAATGCCTTCGATGCGGACATGGTCATTTCCCTAGCCTGCGATTCTTACCCCAATGAGAAGGCCAATGGTGTTGCCACCTTCTACTTCGGTTCCGAATCCGGCAACTCCTCACTCATTGGTGAGACCCTTTCCGGTTTCATCCAACGCGAGATTGTCGCGCGCACTGAGCTGCTGGACTGCGGCAACCACGGCCGCACCTGGGACCTGCTGCGCTTGACCCAGATGCCGGTCATCCAGATCGTACTGGGCTACCTGACCAACCCAGAGGACATAAAGATCCTCACCAACCCGTCCCGCCGCGACGACATTGCGGAGGCGATCGTGATTGCCGTAAAGCGCATGTACCTCATGGAGCAGGACACCGCCGTAACCGGCGCCTATAAGTTCTCCGAGCTGCTCCAGGCCGAGCAGGCCTAGACCTAGTTCTTAGGCCAAGGCGCGGGCTAGGAGGTCTTCGGCAGCTGCCGCACTGAGCATATCGTGCTGGGGCGGCAATTCGAGCCGCAAGCGGGGGAGTACTGGGTGATCCGCGGCTACCTCAAACCCAGCGGAGCGCAAAGTCTCATAAGACATCAGCCCGATATAGGCCGGTTTGTGGCCCAAGAAATCCGCCGCTGCGGTCGGATCGCCGTAATAGCCAAAGGCCTCCACGGCGGTGCTGCCGCGGTTGGTGAGGTGCATAATGGCGGCGTCGACAAGCACTGCTTCAATGCCACGCCCCATTAAATGTGCTTTGACGAAGAGCGAGGTAATGATCTCCGCATCGTCTGAAATGGGGGCGGTGGGAAGCTTGGCTGCGCCGGCAGCATCCTCGCGGGAGCAAAAGAGAATCGTGGCGTCCTCGCCCACAGTAAAGCCGCACTGACCAAAGGAGAGCAGGGTAGTAGCCAGCCACGCTTCCTTTTCAAAGGCGGGATCGACCACGGAGGCCTCCAGCTCCCAAAAGGTGCTGCGCGCGGCCTGGCGGTGAATGCGCGTGCCTTCGCGTACCGGCTCGAGGATCATCGCCCCGGTTTAGTGCTGGCCCTCAATGAGCGCCATGATGCGCTCGAAATCTTCTTGGTCGCCGAATTCCACGACCATCTTGCCCTTGCGCTTGCCCATGGTCACGGTGACCTTGGTATCGAAACGATCAGACAGGCGCTCAGCGGAATCGGTAAAGTACTGCGGCTGCGGTGCCGGCTGCTTCTTCTTGGATTCGGCCGGCTTACCATCGCGCTTGTAGAGGGTGACTGCCTCCTCGGTCGCGCGTACGGACAGGCCCTCCGCGATGATGCGGTTGGCAATGTATTCCATGGCCTCGGTGTCATCCAAGGACAAAAGGGCACGCGCGTGGCCGGCAGATAAGGTACCAGCAGCTACGCGCTTTTGTACCTCTACCGGCAGCTTGAGCAGGCGCAGCATATTGGTCACCTGTGGGCGCGAACGGCCAATGCGATCCGCCAGCTCGTTCTGGGTAACGCCGAATTCTTCCAGCAGCTGCTGGTAGGCGTGTGCCTCTTCCAAGGGATTGAGCTGTACGCGGTGGATGTTCTCCAGCAAAGCATCGCGCAGCAGGTTGTCATCCTTGGTATCGCGCACGATGGCCGGAATCGTGGCCAGGCCCGCCTTGGAGGAAGCGCGCCAACGGCGCTCACCCATGATGAGCTCAAAGCCGCCTCCCTCGGAAGGACGGACGACCACGGGCTGCAGCAGGCCAAACTCGCGGATCGAGTGGACGAGCTCACCGAGTTCATCCTCGTCGAAGACCGTGCGCGGCTGCTTCGGGTTGGGGATGATATCCCCAATGGAAATCTCACGGTAGGTCGCACCGATAGGAGCCGGGGTGGCCTGGCGCTTCTTGGAGGACGTGGATCCAGAACCCTGTTGAATGGTGGGAGCGCCCTTTACGCGCTTGCCTTCGCCGCCCTTCCGGCCCGGCTGCGGGGTGGAATTACCCAAAATAATATCCGCCGCGGAATCTCCCAGGCGCGGCTTGCGGGTAGGGGCATCAGGACCAGACGGGATGAGTGCGGCGAGTCCTTTGCCAAGGCCGCCTTGCTTCTGTTCTGCCATGAGTTCCTATCCTTCCAATTCCGCGTAAATCTCTGGGCTCACGCCAATCGCCCCGGTGGTCGGGTGCGGGCGGTAATCGCCACGCCGATTAAGCTCGCGCGCCGCCGCAAGGTACGCGCGGGCACCGGTGGACGAGGGAGCGTAATCAATAACCGTAGTACCGTACCCCGGTGCCTCGGAAACGCGCACGGAGCGCGGGATAACATTGGCCAGCACCACGGCGCCAAACTGTTCGCGGACGTTATCTGCCACATCCTCGGCCAAACGTGTACGGGCATCATACATGGTCAGCAGCACGGCGGAAATATGCAGATCCTCGTTGAGATGCTCGCGAATCATGGAGATATTGCCCAGCAGCTGGCCCACGCCCTCCAGCGCGTAATACTCGCATTGAATCGGGATGATGACCTCTTCAGCGCAGGTCATCGCATTGATGGTGAGCAATCCAAGTGATGGCGGGCAATCAATGAAGACATATTCAAAACCATGCTCTTCAAGGAAGCCATTATGCAGGGCGTCATAGAGCCGAAATTCACGGCGTACCAAGGAGACCATTTCAATCTCCGCGCCAGCTAGATCAATGGTGGCGGGGATGCAGAAGAGGTTCTCGTTGTGCGAGGAGGGCTGCATGGCCTTCTCGGCGGTGCAGTCCCCAAGGAGCACCTCATAGCTGGAATCGGTGCCGGAATTATGTTCCGCGCCCATGGCCGTGGAGGCGTTTCCCTGCGGGTCAAGATCGATCACCAGCACTTTTTTGCCCTCTGTGGCTAGCGCTGCGGCCAAGTTGGCGGCGGAGGTGGTTTTGCCTACGCCGCCTTTCTGGTTAGCAATGGTGATAAGGCGCGGATTAGTCATGCCGTCTACTTTAGTTCACGCGCGGGACACGAATGATCGTGGTTCCCTCGATGGTGCTGACCTCGGCCTTTCCACCGCCGGCCTTCTTAATGTCGGCGGCATCGCGTTCCAGTTCCTCGTGTACCGAAGAACCCTTCAGCGCGATCATCTCGCCACCCTTGCGCACGAGCGGCAGCGACCACTTCGCCAGCTTGCCCAGGGGCGCGACGGCGCGGGAGGTGACCACGTCTGCTCCCGCCACGGCCTTTTTAATCGGTCCCTCTTCGGCACGGCCGCGCAGGACCGTCACGTTGTCTAGGCCCAGCTCTTCTACGACTTCGTTGAGGTAGTTATAGCGCTTGAGCAGCGGCTCGATCAGAGTGATCTGCAGGTCCGGGCGCGCAATGGCCAGCGGAATGCCGGGCAGCCCGGCACCCGAGCCGACGTCGATAACCGTGGCACCCTCCGGGATTGCCTGCTTGACGACGGCACAGTTAATAATGTGCCTGTCCCACAAGCGTGGCACCTCGCGGGGGCCTATAAAACCACGAGTGGACCCGTCTGTAGCGAGCGAATCATGGTAAGCCTGCGCGAGGGGCAAGCGGGAGCCGAATACTACTGACGGGTCCATCTCGGACACGATGGGGTTCTCCTCCGTGTTTATTTGTTTTTGCGCTGTTTCTTGGTGCGGTTGTCCTTCTTGCGGGCACCCGGCTTAGGCGCGGAAGTGCGCTTGGCCTCAACCTTAGCGGCTTCCTCTTCTTCTTCCTCGCGGTCCATCTTGGCATAGACGATGCGGGTTTGGAAGAAGGTCCAGACCGTATTGGCCATCATGTAGAACAGCAAGCCAATCGGCCAGATGAAGCCGGAGAAGACCAGCATGGCCGGCATGACCCACAGCATCATCTTGGACATCATGGCCATTTGCTGCTGCATCATTTCCGCGTTCTGGCCCTGCGGTGCTTGGGTCTTGCCAGCAGCACGGCGCTTTTCCTGGCGGTTGAGGCTCATGCGGGCGTTGAAGTGCGTCAGGACCGCAATGATGGCGATCATCGGAACGATGATGACGGCAGCCTGGCTGGTAGTAACACCCTCTACAATCGGCGAGTTCAAGCGCAGGTTGGTCACCAGCGGAACATCAAAGATCTTGGCGTCTAGGAACTGCTGAACCAGGTCCGGCTTAAAGATGTAGTTCGCGGTATTGGCGTTATCCTCAATGGACATTGGGTCACCACTGGGGTGGCCAATACCACCGGCTACCGCAACGGTGCGGTCGAAGGAGCGCAGCACGTGGAACAAACCAACGAACATTGGAATCTGCACGAAGACCGGCAGGCAGCCGGCCATCGGACGAACGCCGGACTCCTTGTAGACCTTCTGCATTTCCTGCGCGGCCTTGGTTTGGTCATTGCCGTACTTCGCGCGGATTTCCTGCACCTTAGGCTGGATTTCCTGCATCTTGCGCGAGGAACGAATCTGGCTAATGGTCGGCTTGACCATGAGTGCCTTAAGCGTCCAGGTCAGCAGCACAATGGCCAGAATCCAGGTAATGCCCCAGGCGGGGTCCATTACGAGGGACAGCAGCCAGTGCCAGAACCACAAAACGGCCGAAATTGGCCAGTAAATGAAATTAAGCACGAGTGTTTAATCCTCAATTGTTGTTGGTACCCGGGACCGGATCGAATCCGCCCGGATGCCAGGGGCCGCATTTGCAGACCCTGGCTATTGCCATCGCCGTACCCTTGATTGCGCCGTGTTGAGAAAGCGCCTCTAGGGCATAAGCACTGCATGTCGGCTCGAACCGACAGGTCGATACCATCTTAAGGCCAGAGACATGTTTTTGGTAGAAACGAACCACTTTGACCATTGGTTTGGCCAATCCTCTGGCTGGGGGAATTTCCTCCCCGCGGGAATTTAGATATCCCATTGCTTGCGCAGTGCTTTGGCAAGATCTTTTTCTAATTGCTCACTGCTAGCAGTAGCGCTGGCGGGCAAGGCACGGATGACAACGTCCACGCTGGCGGGCAGCTTGGGAATGAATGTCATGCACACATGGCGAAGCCGCCGGGAGGTGCGGTGGCGAACCACTGCATTCCCGACGGCTTTAGAAACAATCAGCCCAAATCGCGGCCCGGTGGCGGCGATATCGGCTGCCTTGTCCGTACCTGCGTTGTCGCGCGCATGCACGACGACCGTACGAGTGCCCGCCCGGCGACTGCCCTTCATCGTGCGCCGAAATTGCGTCGGCGACGTGAGCTTGTGCTGGGCTGGAAGCATAACTTATGCAGTCAGCTTTGCGCGGCCCTTCTTGCGACGAGCTGCAACAATGGCGCGACCTGCACGGGTGCTCATGCGGGTGCGGAAGCCGTGCTTGCGAGCACGACGACGGTTGTTCGGCTGGAACGTGCGCTTACCCTTTGCCACGTTAATTCTCCTTGAAGTTGTGCGTAGGCACACCACCGCGATGCAGCGGCACGCCCACTGATGAATAGATTCCATGAACCTGACGCATCACAGTCTCTCCGGTGCACGGCTAGCCGACGGGCCCAGCCAGTGCGAGGTGACGCTGTCACTTTCACGCGCAACTCTTCGTTGCAATAGACCATGCCAGATTACGTGATTTCTGCCGCTGGAAACAAATCGACACCCGGGTACACCCGAAATTACATAAATGTTTTTTCCTGCAGCTAGAGGGCCAGATTCTGCGCTCTTACTGCACCTAATCCACCACACCGCAAGGCCCACCCCAACCCACACCCGGGTGGTGAATTTTTCTCGCTAGACACGCCCGCCGTTTCGGCGGTAGAACAGAAGAATCAAATTCCACAGCCCAACCGGTCATGTGGATAACTCTAAATCAACGCTTGAGACTTTTGCAGTTTCCGCAGCGTAGGGCCATAAACTGGCCAATGAAGAGTTATCCACAGTCATGAACTAAGCTGTGAATAACTATTTCATCCACACCTGTGGATAACTCTGTGGAGATCGAGGTGACTCGATAAAAACCGATGTGAAAACCACGGTGGAATCCGCAGTGAAAATTGTTATTCAATGTCCACCCGTCCCCGACTAAATTCCACAAAGGTAGCCTGTTGTGACTGACCCACAAGCGAACCTGCATGCCGTTTGGCGCGCGGTCGTTGATGACCTGCTCGCACAATCCGAGCAACCCAATTCCGAGGTCCCCAGTTTTTCGCACTCACAGCGCCTTTACCTCCAACTGGTTCGCCCCATCATGATGGTTGAGGGCTACACCCTCGTTGCCGCCGAGAACCTGGATGCCAAAAATGTGGTCGAAAATGAGTTGGGCGAGCACATTGCCAAGGCATTAACCCGCCACCTAGGCCGACCGTGTTCCTTTGCGGTTACCCTTGCCACCCCGCAAGAGCCACAGCCGCCGGCCGCGGACCCTGCACCACAGCCAACGCCCCCTCAACAACAGCAACCGCCGCAGAACACGGAATCTACCCAGAACTACATTCCGCGCCCGCAGCAAACGGATGCCGCTGCACAGCAGGCCCCTTCCCAGAACAATTGGCAGTCGAGTCACGCCCCTGCAAGCCTGGATGAGCTGGCCCAGCACTATAACCAACAGCAGGCAGAATCCGCGGGAAATTTCTCCGGTGCTGCCACCAATTCTGCCCGCATCCCGCGCGAGGCCCCGGCGCACGATCCCAACCGTGAGACTTCCCTCAATCCGAAGCACACTTTCGATAGCTTCGTGATCGGTTCTTCGAATCGTTTTGCCAATGGTGCCGCCGTGGCTGTGGCCGAGAATCCCGCCCGTGCGTACAACCCACTATTTATCTGGGGTGGCTCTGGTCTGGGTAAAACGCACCTTTTGCATGCCGCCGGCAATTACGCCCAAGTACTGCACCCGGGTCTGCGCGTGAAGTATGTGTCTTCGGAAGAATTCACGAATGACTATATTAATTCCCTGCGCGATGACCGTCAGGAATCCTTCAAGCGGCGCTACCGCAATCTCGACATTTTGATGGTCGATGATATCCAGTTCTTGGAGGGCAAGGAATCCACCCAGGAAGAGTTCTTCCATACTTTTAATGCGCTGCACCAGGCCAATAAGCAGATCATTTTGTCTTCGGACCGCCCACCGAAGCAGCTAACCACGCTGGAAGATCGCCTCCGCACCCGCTTTGAAGGCGGTCTTATCACCGATATTCAGCCGCCAGATCTAGAAACGCGTATCGCGATTTTGATGAAGAAGGCGGCCAATGACGGCACCGAGGTGGATCGCTCCGTGCTTGAGCTCATTGCCTCGCGTTTTGAGTCATCTATTCGTGAGCTCGAGGGCGCGCTGATCCGCGTTTCGGCCTATTCCTCCTTGGTGAATGAGCCGATCAACGTGGAGATGGCAGAAATCGCGTTGCGCGATTTGGCCCCAGATTCCGCCGATAGGCAAATCACCGCTACCTCGATCATGGAGGTCACGGCAGAATTCTTCGATATTGATGTAGAAACTCTGCGCGGTGCTGGCAAAAAGCGTGCGGTGGCGCATGCGCGCCAGTTGGCTATGTATCTGTGCCGCGAACTTACCGAGCTATCCCTTCCCAAGATCGGTGAACAGTTCGGTGGCAAGGACCACACCACCGTCATTTATGCGGATCGCAAGATCCGTAAAGAGATGACTGAAAAGCGCAATACCTACGACGAGATCCAGGCGCTTACCCAGCGCATCAAGAACCGCGGTCGCGCCTAGATCTCGCCACCTTTTCTACAGCGCCTTCCTTATATAAAGGAGGGCGCTTTTGTCTGCCCTTTGCCACTTCGCGCATTCTGCTCGCGCTACTTAAAGGTGGAACCAAACTACAAGATCCGAGATCCTTAGCCGAGAGACCAAAACCTGTAACAAAACCGTCCACCCAGCCGCCCACACACTTGTAATTCCACAGAGAACCCGGAAAATGCTCTGAAAGTAATCGATTAGCTGCGAAAAGAGTTATCCACAGCGTTATTCACACTTGTGTAATTCCATCTTTGTAATTCATAGATCTTACTCACAGTTTTAAATTCCACAGGCTCTATGCTGGGAGAACCACCCTGTGACCAGCGCTGTGTGTAGATCGGTGATCAAATGACAAAACCTGTGGATAAAACGGTGATCCCACTAGTTGTCCACAATTCGCCCCGATTGATCACAGCAAGATCACAAGAATTGGCACACCCCGGATCTGTGTCCTGAACTTGTCATTTACCTAGTTACCCACAGATCCCACAGCGCTTATTACTACTACTAAATTATTTCTCTGATCTGTATAGAAGAAAGAGGGTGTGTGGAATTCGGCCCGGCCTGCCTTGGGCCAGGCGCCGATCGGGCGGGCAAAGATGGAATTACACGTTGTGGCGCACCGCGCCCGATGCGGTAAGTTGGAAGCCAGTCTTTTGTAAGTAACAAATTTCCTACTTGCCTCAGAGGAGCTCTTCGCACCATGGATGAAGCCGTGTCATTTCGCGTTGCCAAAGATGACCTTGCCAACGCCGTAGCGTGGGTTGCTCGCAGCCTGCCGTCCAAGGTCACCCAGCCCGTGCTCCGCGCGATGCTGATCACCGCGGATGACAATGGTCTTGAGTTCACTGGCTTCGATTACGAGGTGTCCACCCGCGTCCGTATCGCCGGCATGGTGGATGAACCCGGACAGATCGCGGTCGCCGGCAAGCTCCTCTCTGACATCGTCGCTTCCCTTCCCAACAAGGAAGTGGAGATCTCCCAGGTAGATTCCAAGGCACTGGTTACCTGTGGTTCTTCCCGCTTTGAGCTGCCACTGATTCCACTGGATGATTACCCGCAGCTTCCGGTCCTGCCGGAGGTTACCGGCACCATCCAGCCACAGCTGTTCGTAGAGGCCATCCACCAGGTCGCCGCCGCAGCCGGCAAGGATGACACCCTGCCCATGCTCACCGGTGTGCACATGGATATCCGTGGCAAGGACATTGAGATGACGGCAACGGACCGCTTCCGCCTGGCCATGCGCACTTTGGAATGGGAGCCGAAGTCACCGGATGTAGAAGCGAAGCTCTTGGTGCCTGCGAAGACCCTGCAGGAAACCGGTCGTTCCTTGGATCCGCATTTGAACATTCCAGTGGAAATCGCTGTGGGCACCGATGACAATATTGGTGCCGATGGCCTCTTTGGCTTGCACGCGGATAATCGCGAGACCACCACGCGCATGCTGGATGCGGACTTCCCTAATGTGCAGCCCCTGTTGCCGAAGAACCACACCAATATTGCCTCCATTGAGGTCGCCCCGCTGCAAGAAGCAATCCGCCGCGTTTCTTTGCTGACGGATCGCAACGCGCAAATTCGGATGGAATTCGCCGATGGCCAGGTAACCCTTTCCGCCGGCGCGGATGCCGGTAACGCCACCGAGACCCTGCCGTGCGCATTCCATGGCCGCGATGAATTCCTCATCGCCTTTAATCCGGGCTACCTCAAGGATGGCTTGGGCGTCATCAATACCGACCGCGTGGTCTTCGGCTTTACCGAGCCTTCGCGCCCGGCCATCATGATCCCAGAACCGGAAGAGCTGCCTGAGGCCGATGAAGATGGCAACTTCCCCACGCCGGAGACAAACTTCACCTACCTGCTCATGCCGGTTCGCCTGCCGGGCTAATGTACGTCAGGGATCTCGATGTTCGGGATTTTCGCTCGTGGCCCGAACTTAATGTGCAGCTAGGGCCGGGGATCACCCTTTTTGTCGGGCGCAATGGCTTTGGCAAGACCAATATCGTCGAGGCCATTGGCTATACCGCTCACCTTTCCTCCCACCGCGTTTCCCACGATGCACCGCTGGTGCGCCAGGGCGCGGACAGCGCGCGGGTATCCATTACCGCGGTGAATCAAGGCCGCGAGCTTACTACCCATTTGCTGATTAAGCCCCACGCGGCCAACCAAGCACAGATTAATCGCACCCGCCTGCGCAGCCCTCGTGAGCTGCTGGGCGTGGTAAAAACCGTGCTCTTTTCCCCGGAGGACTTGGCCTTAGTGCGTGGGGAGCCGGCCGGGCGCCGCGCCTACCTCGATAGCATCATTGCCTCGCGGACTCCGCGCCTAGCAGGCGTGAAGGCCGACTACGACAAGGTGCTCAAGCAACGCAATGCCCTGCTGAAATCGGCCTCCGGCAGCCTGCGCCGCGGCTATTCCGATAGCGATGGCGCTGCTGCGTTGGCCACCTTGGATACCTGGGATGCGCAGCTTGCCCGGCTCGGCGCCCAGGTGATCGCCGCACGCCTTGCGCTTGTCGACGCCCTCTTGGACCATATCCCCGCCGCCTATTCCGGCCTGGCGCCAGAATCGCGACCGGCGCATGTGGAATATAAGTCCACGATCGATACCTCCGATCGCGAGGTGTTAGAGGCCGTGCTGCTTACCGAGTTGGCCGCCGCCCGGCAGCGCGAGATCGAACGCGGCATTTCCTTGGTGGGCCCGCACCGCGATGATCTGGTGCTCAACCTGGGCGATCAGCCGGCCAAGGGCTTTGCCAGCCACGGTGAGACGTGGTCTTATGCCATCGCGCTGCGCCTGGCGGAATTCAACCTCCTGCGCCAAGAGGGAGGGTCCGATCCGGTGCTCATCTTGGATGATGTCTTTGCCGAGCTCGATGCCAAGCGCCGCAAACAGCTGGTCCACTTGGCCGCCGAGGCCGAGCAGGTGCTTATCACCGCGGCCGTGGATGAGGATCTGCCCGGAAACTTGGAACCCATCGTGCGCTACCGCGTGAGCGTAGAAGATACCGAGACCGGCCGCATCTCCAAGCTCAGCGCCGAGGAAGGTGAGGGGAATGAGTGAGGATCAAGGGGGCGTCGGCAAGCAGCGCATCGATCCCGTCACCCAGTATTTCAAGCTGGTTCGGTCCACCTCCAAAAACCCGCCGAAGCTGACCCGCCCGGTGCCGAAGATGCCGGTGCCCTCGCTGGAGAAGGCGCAAAAGCAGGGGTATATGGGCTATCAACGGGGCTTACCCACTGGCCCGGATGGCAGGAAGAAGCGGCGCACGCTGGCCGTGCCGAGCCTGGGATCCCAAATTAACCGCGAGGTGGTCAATCGTGGGTGGGAGCATGATCTGGCTAATGGCTGGGTGATGGGCAATTGGGAGCATCTGGTGGGCGAGCGCATTGCCGCGCATACGCAGCCGCAACGGATTAAGGACAAGATTGTCTACGTATCCTGCGACAACTCCACGTGGGCAACGGAGCTGCGCTACCTGCAGCGGCAAATCCTGCGGAAAATCTCTGACCGCCTAGGCCCCGATGTCATTGTGGAACTGCGGATTCACGGGCCGAAACAAAGGCGCAATTATGAGGGGCGGCAGTGGGTCAAACCCCAAGGATCACAAGATACATACGGCTAATAGGCTGAGGTTTACTCAGACCTGCACAATGTAAATAACTTCAGAGAGCGCCAGATTCCTATCTCTCACGGGTGTGGGGTGTCTTTCAGTAGGGGGTATCCGTGTAGAATAGTCAAGGTCTTAGAATTAGCTATAGCCAAAAGGAGAGCACGAATCCGTGGCTGAAGAACACGCATATGATGCCGGGTCAATTACGATCCTGGAGGGCCTCGAGGCCGTCCGTAAGCGCCCCGGCATGTACATTGGTTCGACCGGTTCGCGCGGCCTGCACCACCTCATTTGGGAGATCGTTGATAACTCCGTCGATGAGGCCATGGCCGGCTACGCCGATAAGGTTACCGTCAAGCTGCTGGAGGATGGCGGCGTCGAGGTCATCGATAATGGCCGTGGCATCCCGGTAGAAATGCACGCCTCTGGTGCGCCTACCGTCCAGGTGGTCATGACCCAGCTGCACGCCGGCGGTAAGTTCGACTCCGACTCCTACGCCGTTTCTGGCGGCCTGCACGGCGTCGGTATTTCCGTGGTGAACGCGCTTTCTACCCGCGTGGAGGCGGAGATCAAGCGCGACGGCAAGCACTGGTACCAAAACTTCCAGAACGCCATCCCGGATGATCTGGTTGAGGGCGGCAATGCCCGCGGCACGGGCACCAAGATCCGCTTCTGGGCGGACCCGGAAGTTTTTGAAACTACCGAGTACGATTACGACACCATTGCCCGCCGCCTGCAGGAAATGGCCTTCCTGAATAAGGGCCTGAGCATTGAGCTCATTGATGAGCGCGTCACCGAAGAGCAGATCGAGCTGGAAGAGATCGCCGATGCAGAATCTGGCGAAACCAGCGCGGATGAGACGTCCTTCGATGATGCCCCGGACGCCGGCGATACCTTTAATGAAGAATCCGGCGAGGCGAAGGACGCTGCGGCGGATAAGAAGCGCCGCAAGAAGGTAACCTTCCACTACCCGGATGGCTTGACCGACTACGTCAAGTACCTCAATAAGTCCAAGACCGCGATCCACCCGACCATCGTTTCCTTCGATGCGAAGGGCGAGGATCACGAGGTCGAGGTAGCGCTGCAGTGGAACCAGGGCTATAAGCAGTCCGTTCACACCTTTGCCAATACCATCAACACCCACGAGGGCGGCACGCACGAAGAGGGTTTCCGTGCGGCCCTGACCTCTCTAATGAACCGCTACGCTAAGGAGCATAAGCTCCTCAAGGAAAAGGACGGCAACCTCTCCGGCGATGACTGCCGCGAAGGCTTGGCGGCTGTTATTTCCGTCAAGGTGGGCGATCCGCAGTTCGAGGGCCAGACCAAGACCAAGCTGGGCAATTCCGAGATCAAGGGCTTTGTCCAGCGCGCGGTCAACGAGCACGTCAATGACTGGTTCGATGCCAACCCGGCAGAGGCTAAGGCCATTATCAATAAGGCTGTGTCTTCCGCGCATGCTCGCATGGCTGCCCGCAAGGCTCGCGAGATGGTGCGCCGCAAGTCCGCCACTGACCTTGGCGGCCTGCCGGGCAAGCTCGCGGATTGCCGTTCGAAGGATCCGAAGATTTCCGAGCTCTACATCGTGGAGGGTGACTCCGCAGGTGGCTCCGCTAAGGGCGGCCGCGATTCCATGTTCCAGGCCATCCTGCCGCTGCGCGGCAAGATCCTGAACGTGGAGAAGGCCCGTATGGATAAGGTCCTCAAGAATGCCGAGGTCCAGGCGATTATTACCGCGCTGGGTACCGGCATTCACGAGGAATTCGATATCAAGAAGCTGCGCTACGACAAGATCGTGCTCATGGCCGATGCCGACGTTGACGGTCAGCACATTGCTACGCTGCTTCTGACCTTGCTCTTCCGCTTCATGCCGCAGCTGGTTGAGGATGGCCACGTATTCTTGGCTAACCCGCCGCTGTACAAGCTCAAGTGGTCTAAGGGTACTCCGGGCTATGCTTTTTCCGACGCCGAGCGCGATAAACTGCTGGCCGAGGGCCTGGAGCAAAACCGCAAGATCAACAAGGATGACGGCATCCAGCGCTACAAGGGCTTGGGCGAGATGAACGCCTCCGAGCTGTGGGAGACCACGCTCGACCCGAGCACCCGCATCCTGCGCCGCGTGGATCTGGAAGACGCGCAGCGCGCCGATGAGCTCTTCTCCATCCTCATGGGTGACGATGTCTCGGCCCGCCGCTCCTTCATTACCCGCCGCGCGAAGGACGTCCGCTTCTTGGATATTTAAAGCGCAGCACAAAGCCCACCGTGGAATTTACCGCGGTGGGCTTTAATTGTGGCGTCGAAAAGCGCGAGGCCTAGGCCTGGGAGCTGCGCTGGTCTGCTATCGCGAATCCCAAAGACGCTAGGCACATGGCCAAGATGACGCCGAAGCCGGCGATGATGGACAGCGGCCAGTCCGCGCTTGTGCCGTGCAAGGTGGCAAAAACGATGGCCGTAATAACGGCAAGCCCAATGGCCGTACCGATGCGCTGACCGGTCTGGAGGACGGCGCCAGACGAACCAGCATAGGCCTGTGGAACATGCGCCAAGGTGAGCGTTTGGTTGGGGGAGATGACCGAGCCTTGGCCGCCGCCAACAAAGGCCAGCGAAAGGACCATCCACCATTCGCTGGCTCCCCACTGCTCGGTGGCCCAGATAAGCGCAAT
Organism: Corynebacterium sp. S5S1; assembly: GCF_001913985.1. Classification (NCBI taxonomy): domain Bacteria; kingdom Bacillati; phylum Actinomycetota; class Actinomycetes; order Mycobacteriales; family Corynebacteriaceae; genus Corynebacterium; species Corynebacterium sp. S5S1. Next base: position 5,992 of record NZ_MKXT01000029.1, on the reverse strand, counting down.
GGTGGCAATGAGGCCGGAGATGGTCACGAGCATGCCCAGCACCACCACCTTGCGGCCGTGGACGGATACGGATCGGCCGGCCAGTGTGGCAGATATGGAGCTCAACAAGGCAGCCGGAATACCTACGGAGCCGGCAGCCAGGGCGGAGTGTCCGAGCCCGCTTTGGAAGTAGAGCGCCACGAGCACCCAAATGCTGGTAATACCCATAAACCACAAGGTGGCGATGATGGTGCCATTGCGAAAACTCGGGGTGGCGAAGATAGTGAGATCCACCATCGGCGGATGGCCGGTGGCCTTGTGGCGGCGCTCCCATAGCACCCATCCCACAAGGAGGACGGCGCCCAGCAGTAGGAGCCACCACACGGCCGGGGAAGCGGACGATTCCATGAAGGGGAAGAGGATGGCCCATACGGCAGCGCCGAGGATCAGCGCGCCGATGGGATCCAGGGTGGCTAGGGCCTTGAAGATGCCCAGTTTATGGCCATTTTTATCGCGCACGCGGGAAAACAGCGGCCGGGGAAACCACATCAATCCCAAGATGATGGCAATAAGGCCGACGGGGAAATTGACCAGCATGGTCAACCGCCAACCTAGGTCCGCGCCGCCGAGGCGGATGAGTAGGCCGCCCAGTACCGGTCCGATGGCCACGGCGATGCCCACCGTGGAGCCAAAGTAGCCGAAGGCGCGGGCGCGTTCCGGACCGCGGAAGTACTGCTGAATCATTCCCACGCCCTGCGGATTGAGCAGCCCAGCGCCTATGCCTTGGATAAAGCGGGCGGCGTTGAGTGCCTCTGCGTTGGGGGCAAAGCCAGCGACGGCGGCGCTGAGCGAATAGATAGCAATGCCCGCTAGAAAAATGCCGCCGCGGCCAACAAGATCTCCGGCGCGGCCGGCGGCAACAAGGATGACACCAAAGGTGAGCGCATAGCCGGAGAGCACCCATTGCACATCGGACTCAGAGGCTCCCAGGCCCGATTGAATCGAGGGCAGGGCTACGTTCACGATGGACACGCTCAGCAGAGACATGAAGAGCGCCGTGAGCAAAACGATAAGTACCCGCCAGCGGGCGGGATCCTGGCCGGCGGGGTACTCGGTTTGGTTAGCTGCGGAAGTAGTCACTTCCACACTTATACTCTGCGGTTTGTTCTAGGTTCAACCGCGCGGAAACTACATGTGTTTTTGCAGCACGCGGCCGAAATCCGGTACCGCAGGGGTGAGGAATTTCGAGGCCTTACCGCGCAAGGAGTTATAAGGCTTAGACAGCGCGGGGGAGTTAATCTGCTCGGCGTGCTTATCGGCCACCGACATGATGGAATCGCTCACCTGGGTGCTGCGGGGCTCGAGGAAGGAACCGAAATCCTGCTCGGAGCTGCGTGCAAACTCTTGCCAGTGCGGATCCAAGGCATCGAGGATATCCGGCAACACGCGGCCTAGCGCCTTGGTGATGATGGCGGAGTCGACCTTCTTCGCGGCGGCAACGGCGCCCTTGAGCGCCATGCCGGTAATGCCCGATTGCTTGGCGACGACCCCCTCAACCAGCTCGCCGCAATCGTTAATCACCGCAGTGCGCTGCGGACCTGACATAAGTTCAGAAAGATGTGCCATGCTGCACCACCTTACGCGAATTAGGCGGGCTGGCCCGGCAGGCCAGGGAGGCTGGCCTGAATGGCAGCAATCTGATCAGCAATCTGGCCCAGGCCGGCATCGCGTGCAGCCTTCTCCAGATCCACGTTAGGGGAGTACAGCGCCACGGCGCTGGCCAGCGCGGCGACGCCAGCGGCCGCTGCGGTGATGATTAGGGTGAGATCCAGCTGGGAAGAACCGGTCGAGGAACCACCGGCCTCGCCCGGCTGAAAGTCCGGATTTACGTTGTCCTGCCAGGAATCGGCATCAGCGGCGGTGGCGGTAGGAGCAGTGACGGCGGTGGCAGCTAGCGCCACGGTGGTCAGGCTCGAGGCGGCAATCTTCTTGAAGCGGGACATGGTGGTAGTTCCTTTCTTGGGTCACTATCCCCAGTAACTTAGGTAACTTCTTTAACACTAAGGTAGACGCGCGCGCTGAACTTTGCGAACTCTGCGTTATACCCGTTAAGCGCTGGCACGCGGGCTAATACCTCCGCCATGGCGCGGGCGGCATCGCGGTGGTTGTCATGAATGGCTATTCCCTCCACCTTGGCGGTGCTGGCCGCCGCCGCGGCCGCCAGGGCGGCGAAGTTGGTGATGCGGACGTTAAAACGAGCGCAAAATTCGCGGGCTAAGAGGTAGAGCTGTTCAGTAGTCATGCTTGCCTAGGACTGTGCGGGCCGGGCACGGCGGATTTCCGCCTCCAGCTCAGTGCGGCCGGGGAGGAGGGCGCGGGCGGTGGACTGCACGTGGGCGTCGGCAAGCGTGCGGGCTGCGGCCGCAACGATGGCGCGCACCACCGCCTCGTGCTTGGAGGTGCCCTGCGCGGAGGCCAGCAGCGTCAGCGCGTGATCCTGTTCGTCCGTAAGCCGCAATGTCATCGCCATACCTCAAGTGATACCACGGTGATACCACTCGTGCGGCAATTCGAGTCTTGAAAGGCGCTAGAGGGTAGAATTTGGGGTTATGAGTGACAATAACGACGATCTTTTTGATCGCATATTTCCCATTGACATTAATGAGGAGATGGAGTCGAGTTACATCGACTACGCCATGTCCGTCATCGTCGGCCGTGCCCTGCCGGAGGTGCGCGATGGCCTGAAACCGGTGCACCGCCGTATCCTCTACGCGATGTTCGATTCCGGTTACCGCCCGGAGCGCGGCTACGTGAAGTCCGCCCGCCCGGTCTCGGACACCATGGGTCAGTTCCACCCGCACGGTGACTTCGCCATCTATGCCACCTTGGTGCGTCTGGCCCAGTCCTGGAACATGCGCTATCCGCTGGTAGATGGTCAGGGTAACTTCGGCTCCCGCGGTAACGATGGCCCGGCAGCAATGCGTTATACGGAGTGTAAGCTCACCCCGCTGGCCATGGAGATGGTGCGCGATATCCGCGAGAACACCGTGGACTTCTCGCCCAACTACGATGGCAAGACCAGCGAGCCAGACGTCCTGCCATCCCGCGTTCCGAACCTGCTCATGAACGGTTCTGGCGGCATTGCCGTGGGTATGGCCACCAATATCCCGCCGCATAACCTTAACGAGCTGGCCGAGGCCATCTACTGGATGCTGGATAACCCAGACGCCGATGAAGAGGCTGCGCTGGAAGCCTGCATGGAACGCGTCAAGGGCCCGGATTTCCCCACCGCTGGCCTCATTGTGGGTGATCAGGGCATCAAGGATGCCTACACCACCGGCCGCGGCTCCATCCGCATGCGCGGTGTGACCTCCATCGAGGAGTCTGGATCCCGCCAAACCATCGTGATCACCGAGCTGCCGTTCCAGGTCAACCCGGATAACCTCATCTCCAATATCGCGGAATCCGTGGCCAGCGGCAAGATTGCTGGTATTTCCAAGATTGAGGATGAGTCCTCCGACCGCGTGGGCATGCGCATTGTGGTCACCCTCAAGCGCGATGCTGTGGCGCGTGTGGTGCTCAATAACCTCTACAAGCACTCCCAGCTGCAGACTTCCTTCGGTGCCAACATGCTCTCCATTGTTGACGGTGTGCCGCGCACCCTCCGCCTGGATCAGATGCTGCGCTACTACGTGGAGCACCAGATCGAGGTCATCGTTCGCCGTACCCAGTACCGCTTGAACGAGGCCGAGAAGCGCGCCCACATCTTGCGCGGTTTGGTCAAGGCCCTGGACATGCTGGATGAGGTCATCGCCCTTATCCGCCGTTCGCCCACCGTGGACGAGGCGCGCGAAGGCTTGAAGGAGCTTCTCGACGTCGACGATATCCAGGCCGATGCCATCCTAGCCATGCAGCTGCGCAAGCTGGCTGCACTGGAGCGCCAGAAGATCATCGACGAGTTGGCCGAGATCGAGCGCGAAATCGCCGACCTGAAGGATATCCTCGCCCGCGAGGAGCGCCAGCGCCAGATTGTCCACGATGAGCTGGCCGAGATCGTCGATAAGTATGGCGATGAACGCCGCACCGAAATTATTCCGGCGACCGGCGATGTCACCGATGAAGACCTCATCGCCCGCGAGAACGTCGTGGTCACCATTACCTCTACCGGCTACGCTAAGCGCACCAAGGTGGATTCCTATAAGGCGCAAAAACGTGGCGGCAAGGGCGTGCGCGGCGCTGAGCTCAAGCAGGACGATATTGTGAAGAACTTCTTCGTCTGCTCCACGCACGACTGGATCTTGTTCTTTACCAACTTCGGCCGTGTTTACCGCCTCAAGGCCTATGAACTGCCAGAGGGCGGTCGCGCCGCACGCGGCCAGCACGTGGCTAACCTGCTGGAATTCCAGCCGGAAGAAAAGATCGCGCAGGTCATCCAGATTCAGTCCTACGAGGACGCTCCTTACCTGGTCCTCGCCACCCAGCAGGGCCGCGTGAAGAAGTCCCGCCTGACCGATTATGAGTCCGCGCGTTCCGCTGGCCTTATCGCCATCAACCTCAACGAGGGCGATGCGCTCATCGGCGCACAGCTCGTCTCCGAGGGCGATGACATCCTGCTTACCTCCGAGCAGGGCCAAGCTATCCGCTTTACTGCCGACGACGACCAGCTGCGCCCCATGGGCCGCGCTACCGCCGGTGTGAAGGGCATGCGCTTCCGCGGCGATGACCAGCTGCTATCCATGTCCGTGGTCCACGATGGCGAGTTCCTTTTGGTAGCCACTTCTGGCGGCTACGGCAAGCGCACCGCCATTGAGGAATACACCCCGCAAGGCCGCGGTGGCTTGGGTGTTATGACCTTCAAGTACACCCCGAAGCGCGGCAAGCTCATCGGCGCCATCTCCGTCGATGAGGATGACGAGATCTTCGCCATCACCTCCGCCGGCGGCGTCATCCGCACCGAGGTGGACCAGATCCGTCCGTCCTCCCGTGCGACCATGGGCGTGCGCTTGGTGAACCTGGCTGACGACGTCGAACTGCTTGCCATCGACCGCAACGTCGAAGAAGATGGTGAGGAAGACGCTCAGGCTGTAGCCAAGGGCGAAAAGACCGTGGATGAGGTCCAGCAGGAGCACAAGGCTGGCGATGCTTCCAAGGATGAGGAGTAATTAATGGCACGACGAGACGTAACGATTACGCGAATCTCGCCCACCTCCGCGTTCCGCGTTGGTCTGGCCTTGTCACTCGTCGGACTCATCGCCTGGATGCTGGCCGTATGCCTGCTCTACATCGGCCTGAACCAGGTGGGCATCTGGGAATCGCTCAATAGCCTCGTCGGCGGCGTGGGCGGCGGATTCGAGGTCACCTTCGGTGTCATCATCTCCGCCTCCGCACTCATCGGCGTTATTTTCGCCGTTCTCCTCACGTTGCTGGCACCACTGATGGCGGTTATCTACAACGCCATCGTGGACGTCTTTGGCGGCCTGCGGGTCGACCTAGACAACCGCTAGCGCCTCTCTCGCGTTGGAAGATGCCGGTACCTTCGGGTGCCGGTATTTTTCTTTCTTTTGTGCGAATCTTTCCCCGCTTTTGAGTTGCAAGAAATATCTGTTGAGCAGGCGATTTGTATAAATCCGGGGATAGTATGTAGAGTTAATTCTCGTTCCGCACAAGGGCCTATAGCTCAGTCGGTTAGAGCGCATCGCTGATAACGATGAGGTCGCTGGTTCGATTCCAGCTAGGCCCACCACGGAACAATGGGGCATTAGCTCAATTGGTAGAGCATCTGCTTTGCAAGCAGAAGGTCAGGAGTTCGATTCTCCTATGCTCCACAGCATGAAGTCCGGCTTCCTCTTCGGAGGGGCCGGACATTTTTTATTTCCGCGGTAGTTCCCAAGAGCTCTGAGAAGTGACACAATGGGGGTTAAGCGACAAAATGTGTGTCTGCTATCGGCGTGTCGCGGGGTTAGATGTGGCCTTTTTGGATGCCGATTGAGTGTGTGTACTCGGTATCGATACC
>NZ_MKXT01000078.1:0-3695 GCF_001913985.1 Corynebacterium sp. S5S1 | reverse complement strand
CAAGCCACCTTGTTTGTGGTTCGGTTTTTTCTCCGCCATGAAAACTCCTACTCCTTATGCTTCATCCGCTGGATTGTCTGCTGAGTTGCTTGCTACGGCATCGTTATCTGCGGCATTATCGACTGCCGCAACGTTGTCAGCTGCATCATCGCCAGCTTGCTGCGAGAGTTGCTCGTAGATTTCCGGGCTCACCCCAATCGGCCCGGTAGAGCTGTGGGGTACGTAGTCGCCGCGCTCATCCAATTCTTTGGCCGCCGCCCCATAAGCGTAGGCACCGTGTGAGCTTGGCGAATAATCAATGACCGTCTGCCCGTAGCCTGGTGCCTCTGAAACGCGCACAGAGCGTGGAATGACGTTGCCCAGAACCACGGCACCAAACTGCCCGCGAACTTCGTCAACGACTTGCTCTGCAAGCTTGGTGCGCCCGTCGTACATCGTCAGCAGCACACCAGAGATATGCAGGTCCGCGTTGAGGTGCTCGCGGATCATGGTGATGTTGTTCAGCAGCTGGCCCACACCTTCCAGCGCGTAGTACTCGCACTGGATCGGGATGATGACTTCTTGCACCGCAGTCATCGCGTTGATCGTCAACAGCCCGAGCGAAGGCGGGCAATCGATAAACACGTAATCGAACCCGTATTCGTCTAAAAATCCATTCTTGAGAGCGTCGGAAAGCCGGTATTCGCGCCGCACCAAGCTCACCAATTCGATCTCCGCGCCCGCCAGGTCAATGGTGGCTGGGATGCACCACAGGTTGTCACGGTTGGGGGATTGCTGCACGGCTTGTTTCGCGGTGGCGTTCCCGAGCAGCACCTCGTAACTCGAGTTTGTTCCCGTGCGGTGCTCCACACCCAGCGCTGTTGAGGCGTTGCCCTGTGGGTCGAGGTCGATGACCAGAACGGTGTGGCCTTGGTGGGCCAGGGCAGCGGCTAGGTTCACGGCGCTGGTGGTTTTGCCAACGCCGCCTTTCTGATTGGCGATCGTGATCAAGCGGGGCTGCTGTGTCATGCCAATGAGCTTACTTTACGCGGTGAACACGTATCAGGGTGGTGGATTCTTCCAGCTCAGCACCCACAGTGATGATTTCGGCGCGTTCGCCTTGTGCGCGCTTGATCGCGGATTTATCCCGCTCGATTTCTTCGCTTGCCGACGCCCCCTTCATCGCCAGCATCATTCCGCCGGGTTTACACAGCGGCAGTGACCAGCGCGCCAGCTTTGCTAGTGGGGCCACCGCGCGGGAAGTCACCACATCAAATTTCGCATCTTTGCCGAGATTTTCGGCACGGTCGCGAATCACGGTGACATTGTCGAGTCCGAGTTTCTCGGTGATCTCGGCAAGGTAGTTGGACCGCTTCAGCAATGGTTCCAGCAGTGTCACCTGAAGGTCTGGTCGTGCGATTGCCAGCGGGATGCCCGGCAGGCCTGCACCGGATCCAATATCGATGACGCGGGCGCCTTCTGGGATGGCTTCGCCGATCACCGCACAGTTGTAGATGTGTCGGTCCCGAGTAGTGGCGTCGGTGGCGAGGGATTCGTGATACGCAACTGCGAGATCCTGCCGATCTCCAAAAATGCGAGCGAGCATTACTTCTTCTTGCCCTTGTTGTGTTGCTTGCTCTGGGCCTGGCTTTGAGAATTGTTCTGGCCTGGGTTCTGGGATTGGTTTTGCGCCTGATTCTTGCGCTGCTTCTTGGTTTGCTTGTTCAGCTTCCGAGCTGCTGGTGCCGGTGCGGATGAGCGCTTGGCTTCCCGCTTTGCCTCTTCCTCGGCTTCTTCTTCCCGGTCCATCTTGCCGTAAATAATGCGAGTCTGAACGAATGTCCAGATGGTGTTGGTCAGCATGTAGAACAACAGACCAATGGTCCAGATAAAGCCGGTGGCCAAGGTGATGGCTGGCATGACCCAGAGCATCATCTTGTTCATCATGCCCATCTGCATCTGCATCATCTCGGCGTTGTCGCCGGTTGGCTGCGGGGTCTTGCCCGCAGCACGACGAGCCTCCTGACGTCCGACGGTAAACCGGGCGTTCAGGTGCGTCAGCGTCGCGATGGTCAGCACCAGCGGGACGGCAACCACGATGATGTTGAAACGCGTGAAGTCAGCGCCGAAGGTCTGCATGGCATCTTCGGACATCGAGATAAATGCCGAAAGCGGAACACCGAAAACGTCCGCATCCAAGAATGACTGGACATCTTCCACAGAGAAGGAGTAGTTCGGGATGTTGCGGTTTTCTTCGACCGTAAGTCCTGGTGAACCGAAGCGCTCCTCGGTGCGGTTGAACATGCGCAGCACGTGGAACAGACCAATGAAGACTGGAATCTGTGCCAACATCGGTAGGCACCCAGCCAGGGGGTTCATCCCGGATTCTTTATAAAACTTCTGCAGCTCTTGGCTCTGCCTGGTTTTATCGTTTTTGTACTTATCCCGGATCTCTTTCATCTTCGGCTGCAGCTCTTGCATCTTCCGGGAAGAGCGCAACTGCGTAATCATTGGCTTGACCAATAATGCCTTGATGGTCATGGTCAGCAAGATGATGGACAAGACCCAGGTATATCCGGAGTGCGGATCCATCACCAGGCTTAAGACGTCACGCCAAAAGCCGAGGATCCACGAAATCGGATAATAAATGAAATTAAGCACAAATAATCCTTATTCTGACTTGGTCTGAACGTAATCTGACGGCGCTTCCGCCGGGTGTGCAGACGGACTTGCAGGATCGTAGCCGCCTGGGTGCCAAGGGCCGCATTTAGAAATTCTCACGATAGCATAAACAAGCCCTTTGAAAACCCCATGACGCGCGAAAACTTCCAGGGCATAAGCGCTGCACGTGGGCTCAAAACGGCACGACGACACTGGTTTTTGTGAGGAAAGTTTCTTCTGATAAAAACGCACGGCCGCCACGCACCAGCGGGCGGGGCCGCGCGCATCCGGGATCGCTTGCCCATCAGTGTTGTAATACGTCACCGTGGGGCCGTTTCCGATCGTTTGGATCTTTTCTCGAGCTTGTGTAGCGCACGGAAAACCGCACTGCGCACGTCTTTACGCAGCTGCTCCGGCTCGGCGTCGACAAGCGCTGGCAAGGCACGCAGCACGACGTCGACGCTGGGATCGAGTTCTGCACACAACTCCCGACAAATATGCCGCAATTGGCGGGCGGTGCGGTGGCGGACGACGGCATTACCGACGCTTTTCGAGACGATAAGACCAAAACGGGGACCAGAAACAACGAGTGTCTCTGATCCCTGGTGTTGATAGCAATGCGCTATCACGCTACGTGATCCTGCCCGCCGCCCCTTTTTAGTGGTTCGCCGAAATTGTTGCGGCGAAGTCAGCTTATGCTGGCGGGGAAGCATGACTTAAGCGGTCAGCTTAGAACGACCCTTTTTGCGACGAGCTGCCACGATGGCGCGACCAGCACGCGTACGCATACGGGTACGGAAGCCGTGTACGCGTGCACGACGACGGTTGTTTGGTTGGTATGTACGTTTACCCTTTGCCACGGTAGATCTCCTTCACTAAACGGTACGACGCTGCCTTTTTGGCACGTCAAATACAAGTTCAAGAACCTTGACGCCTCGCCAGCGGCTTTGGGATAAGCGCTGCGGCGCGTGGGTGTCATTCGGTTCTCAAGCACACAGTCCAGGATTCTGGAATAGGTTCTGGAACCCAGGCTGTGAAAATACTTAGCCAGATTA
>NZ_MKXT01000077.1:2983-5069 GCF_001913985.1 Corynebacterium sp. S5S1 | reverse complement strand
AACTTTCTTGCCGTTGTTGAGCTGCGCGGACTGGGTGATGTTCACCTGATAGCGGCCCGGCGCGCCGAAGACCCAGTTTGGGTGCACGTGGGTGTTTCGTGGGATGGCTTTGCTGCCCTGGTATCCGCCACCTGCAGCGCGGAACCATTCTTCACCCACGATCTGGCCCAGTTGGCCTTGCGAGTACACGGTCATTGGGCCTGGTCCGCTAAAGCCGGTGATGTCCCAGCGCACGGCAGATGCCAGGTGCTCGTGCATTGATTGGTGCTGCGTATTAGCGCCTAGCCACGGCACGCCTGCGACCTGCGTGGCGCCGATCATCCAGGCTTTTCCTTCCGGCACGGTGCCGACGGTGCTCGGCAGGTTCACCTCGGCATTCGACGATAGGTAGAACGTCGCCCCTTGTGCTGGGCGCCATTGCGGCGGGCTGGTGGTGTCGTCTTTGATTTGTGGCTGCAGACCTGGGGTGCATTGTGCGTTGCCGCCGCCGGAAGTGCTTGCCGACGCCGAACCGCCGGAAGCACCGGCTGGTGGAGCGGATTTCGGTGCTGGGCCCACATGCGCGCCACCGGCGCGTGGCCCTGGGGCTGCTCCCCCGCCACCCTGTGGTGCTGGGGCGCCAGGTTGGTTGCCTGCGTGGCCGCCGTGTCCACCGGCTTGTCCTCCACCGTGGCCGCCTGGTGCTGCAGGTGCTGGTGCATCCCCGGCTTCGCCGCCGACCTGCCAGGTGTAGGTCACCGCGTTACTGGATTGTCCGTTGGCGCTGGCATACACCGTCATCTGGTAGGTGCCCGGGTGGGTAAATGCCCAGTTGATGTGCTTGTGTGCGGGGTATGGCTGGTTGATGACCGAGCCGGTGCGCAGGTTGTAGGAGCCATCGTTGGTGACGGATTTGATGCCCCCGAAGCCTTCGGTTTCGAAGATGTAGACCTCGCCCGGGCCGGAGACGTCTTGGAAATTGAAGTCCACGGCTTGGTATCCGTCGGCAGCAATCGGTTGGGTGTCCCAGCCCGGCCAGATGACGTCGTGGTTTTGTGATTGGGGCAGGAAGTACGTCGCTTGGCCAATGCCATCGACGCCTGCTGTAGCTTCTGACCAGGCGGCGTCACTGACGTGCAGGACGACGTCGTCGCCAGGTCGTTGTACTCCGCCGCCGGTGATGTCTTCTTTCATCGACAGCGACAGTTCTCCGCCGTGTGAGGTGACGTAGAAAACGTCGACGTGTCCACGGTCGAAGGTTTGGGCTAGCGCGGTGGGGGCGAATGCGGCTACCCAGCACAGCACCAAGGCTGTCAGCAGCGCGGAGTATGTGCGTGCTGGCCGTGGCGACACAGTGTGCAATGCGGTCATGTGCGGTTACTTTCCGGGGAGATGGAATCTGGGGGGGGTGGTGGGTTTAGTTTTTTAGCTGCGGGAAACGGTCAGTGATGAAGTTAAACACCTGCGGTTGTAGCTCCATGAACAGTGCAACCATGCGGGCGATGAACACACCGCCCAGCAGTGGTGCCAACAGATGGACGGGGTTGAACTTGGAGAAAAAGCCCTGCGGCGATGAGTCGCCCGGCTTGGATTGGTTACCTGGGTCCTTGGGCGCTTCAGGCTTGGGCTTTTTCTGCTCGTTCTGCTCATTGTGGTTGCCGGATTGTCCATCGCCAGGGCTTTGCTGGCCTGGGTCGTTTGGTTGGTTCGGGTTTGGCTGGCTCGGGTTACCCGGTTCGTGTGGCTTATTCGGGTTTGGCGCAGGGCTGGTTTTACAGGTCTCCAGAACCTCGTCACCAACTGCGACGACGAGTTCTTGGCTCTCGGATTTCAGTTCCTGGCCCTCTTTTGTCGTGCCGCTGTAGCTGACGTCGAAGGTGTAGATTCCCGGATTAGAGAAAGCCCAGTGCACATGGGTGTGCGCCGAGTAATGAGATTCAATCGAATAATCCTGTTTGGTGGAGTCGGCAAGAATCTCATGATCGCCTCCGAAAGACCCCTTATCGATGAACACACCCCAGCTGGAGTTTTCCGGTGTTTCACGTGGAACTAGGTTCAGAGATACCGGGCCGTCGAATTCGTCCTGCACCGGAATGGCTTCGGTGTT
>NZ_MKXT01000077.1:2228-2917 GCF_001913985.1 Corynebacterium sp. S5S1 | reverse complement strand
GCTCAAATGTTCAGGACGCTTCCGTTTCGCGTTATCACGGATCGCAAAAGCAACATCGTTCAAGGAACGCTCCACGGATTTATCCGCGGCAATCCGGGTATCGTCTTTCAACGCAATGTCGAGGCCATCTTTGGTGCGTTTGCCCAAGATATCGACATGGCCGCGATTGAGCATGATCTTGTTTTCACACACTGCGTGCCCAGCGTGCTCACCACTGCCCTGCTGCTCGTTGTTCTTCGGCGGTTTCTGCTGTTGCGCACCAGGTTTTTCCGCACCCGAGTTATCGGTACCGCCATCGCCGTGTCCTGATCTTTGCAGCTCTGGTTTCACAGAGCCATCAATCTCACCCAAACGGAAGGTCGCCTCGGTGCTGGTTCCGGCATTGAATTTGTCTGTGACAATTCCGGACGCAGCCTTACGGCCAAATCCAGCATGCGGAATGACATCAACTTTCAGAATCGCGTTTTCCGGCAAGTGCCCGTCTTCAAACCGAAGTGTGCCTTTGCCGTCCTTAAAGGTACCCGCCAAGTCTCGGTCTGAGGCGCCTTTTTCCAACCATTCTTCATTTTCATAGATGCCACCCGTAATCAGCCCCTGCAGCTGCGGATCTTTCGCCTCGACGACGATTTCTCCGACCCCATTGGCACCGGGGACGTATTTCACGGTGACCTCATCGTTCGTGATCGCAG
>NZ_MKXT01000077.1:0-2215 GCF_001913985.1 Corynebacterium sp. S5S1 | reverse complement strand
GTTATTGCCCTTGGGCAGTTGCTCCGCATGATTTTCCGAGGTGGTTTCTACCCCAGCCTGGCCTGCGGAATATGCTAACGGTGCAGAAATCCAGTGCGCAGAAGTTTCATCATCCGGGGTAAACACCGCTTGGATATTGGATTCTTGGGCGCTCAACAATTCATCCCAGGAGGCTTTACCGTTTTCAACCTCAAGGTCGGTCAGGAAATAGCCGTCGACGAATAATGTCACGGTGCCCGAAAGCTCCGGATTTCCGGCGTCGAAAGAAATAGTAGAAAGTTTGTCATCACCGTCGACAGTCGGGTCCGCTTTTTTCGCAACGCTTAAACGATAATTGGCCTCTGCAAGATTTGCTGTGCGCGCCTGATTGTAACGTTCCTGTAAAGGCTTCGTGGCCTCAGCCTTCGGCTGTTGGCCGCCCGCCTGAATCACCATAGTTCGTGGTTCGGAGGCCACATAAGTGCCGTCTTTGCGCAGACCGCTGGTTTGAAACTTCAGCTCATATCGTCCGGGTTTAGTAAATACGGTTCCGATGTGGTTGTGCTCGCCGGGCTCAATCGAAATAGAACGTGGCGACGATGCGCTAGTACCCAAAAGACGCAGGACATCGATCGCTTGCCCGGACCGGTACTGCAGTTGCTCTACTTCACCCGGTCCATCCACTGACAACAGGTCTAACGAGACCCGGCCGTTCAGCATATCGTCGACGTTTAAGTCTTTTTCTGCACCATAACCAAGCCATGCTGGGTCTTGTCGGCCTCCCAATGGCGTTTCTGGCGAATACACGTAGGTATTACCTGGATTGCCAAGGTATCGCAGACGTTCATTGTCATCGACAGTGAACTGATACTGCTGCTTCTTATCAGCGCCGTCACTGTTATAGCCCTTACCGACCCACACCGCCGACTCCAAGAGCTTGTGCGGGCCTTCGCCATTTTTCGCGTAGAGGTCGAACACCCCGGCGTCGTCTCGCACAGTGTATGGAGCGTCAATATGCTCTCTGGTGAGAATCTTTTTCCCATCGTCTGGCCCAGCGACTGCCGCTGGGAGTCCTGCGAACGTGGTGCCGAGAGCCGCGGTAACAGCGATGACCAACCGAGTATTGCGACTACGCCGCCCTGCCGCACGTGAGCGACGAAGCTGTGGGGTCATAACTCATAAGCCTTCCGTTATTATTAATGGGTTCCGTTTTCAACAATGGTGTCAAAATACCCTAGCTGAAAGTGGTTTGCAACAAGGCTTAAGGTTCCCGGTGTGTCACACAGGAATTGTGGAGAAATGACCCCAGACGTCGAGAAAGCGTTTCAGCTCTTCCCTACTTTCCCCACTTCGGAAGCCCTGGGATGCCCTGCGCAAAGAAGTTTGCAACTTGCGGCTGCAGCTCCATAAACAGCGCGACCATCCGAGCGATGAACACGATGCCCAGCACTGGTGCTAGCACGTGCACCGGGTTGAAGTTTGAGAAGAAGTTTTGCAGTGACCAACCGCCTGGCTTGGATTGATTGTCCGGCTGTTTTTCTGGTTGCTTCGGTGGCTGTGGCTTTGCAGGATTCTCCGGTTTCTTCGGGGCTTCCGGCTGTTTCCCATTGCCTGGCTTGTCTTGGTTTCCGGGCTTTCCAGGTGCAGGTTTGCCCGGCTGTGGATCTTTCGGCGCCTCAGGCTTCTTAGACTCGTCAGGCTTATCTGGTTTCGGCTCCTGCGGCTTTAACTCGCCACCTGGTTTTCCAGGTGCCGGTGCGGGCTCAGCCGGGCTGCCCTCTGGCTTGCTTTCCTGCTCTGCTCCTGGTTTCGGTGTCTTACAGGTCTCCAAAGCTTCGTTGCCCACCGTAATGACAAACTCCTGGGTCTCGGACTGCCACTCGTGGCCTTCTTTGCTCTTCGCACTGTAATTGGCATCGAAGGTGTAAACACCCGGCTTGGAAAATGCCCAGTGGATGTGAGTGTGCGAGGAAAAGCTTGACTCAATCGAGTGATCATTCTTGGTTGAATCAGATAAGACCGTCGGCAGCTCGCCCAGTTGTCCATCGATAAATGTTCCCCAGGTTGCGCCTTCCGGCACATCACGCGGCTGCAGATTGAGCGAGACCTCCCCATCAATCTTTTTAAAGTCAATCGCTTCAGTATTATAACCTGGCCAAATCACACCGGGACGCTGTGATTGTGGCAGATAATAGAAACCGTCGTCTTGCTTACCCAGGAAATCAAACTCCGCACC
>NZ_MKXT01000028.1:0-26669 GCF_001913985.1 Corynebacterium sp. S5S1 | reverse complement strand
GCCGGGTATTCGAGACGGCCTGACAACACAGGCACATAGCGTTGATCACACAATAAAAACGGAGCTTTCTTGGCTCCCGCCCCAAGTTGCAACAGCACCATTCCGAGGCCCATAACGGCCCCGGCCCAGCCTGGGCCGAGCGGGGGAAGGTCTATCTCGTTCTGAATTTTTAACATGCGCTTGAGGCTATGCTTTACGGCAGAATTGCGGGAGGGCGTTCATTCTGGTCGGGGTTACAATGAAAATATGTACCCCTCGCGAATCGGTAGTAGTGATGACTTTTTACCAGTTCGGCGCGGATTTGTCCCCGATGCCCAGACAGTCGACGCTGTACTTGCTGTGGCACGGTATGGGGGTATGAATCAGGCCGCCATACACCTGAATGTCTCCCAACAGTCGGTGAGTAATCGCATTGCCAATTTTGAAAGGCATCTAAATCAACGCATTTTTTGGCGTGGAGCTGCGGGTAGTTTTACTACGGAAGTCGGCTCCCAGGTTGTCCGGGTACTCGAGGTGCTAGAGGAAGCCTTGAACGACTGCGCGCGTGGTCTTGAGAGAGCCATCGGTGAAGACGTCACCGAGGAAATTAAATTGGTGGTCTCGCATACAGTCGCCGAGGTAGATTACCCGCGCTGGGCTGCGGCGTTTCAACGTGCTCACCCGAAAACTTTTCTGCGTATGCGCCAGCTCAATAGCCGGGAGGCCCAGCGCCATGTAGTACAGGGATTGGCGGATTTAGCCATTGTGGAAGGTAACTGGGTATCCCATGAACTGCACCAGCGCGTAGCCGGACACGACGAACTCGTTGTTGTCGTCCCTGCAGGGCATTATTGGGCTCGCGCGGATAGCCGAAGTGGATCTGGGGCTCCTACAGTATCCGAACCATTGAAGGGGGTGGCTGCGGTATCTAAAGAGGAGCTGCAGACTACTCCTTTGGTTCTGCGTGAGCAGGGAAGCGGCACGCGGGAGGTAGTAGAGGACATTCTGGGGTCACTCGCTCCTCCTGCAGGAGAATTTGGATCTCTGGGGGCGCAACGCGCTGCTATAGGCGCTTTAGGCGCTCCAGGGGTTATAGCAAGGCGAGCAGTGGAGTCGCAGTTGTCTACCGGCGAGTATGTAGAGGTCCCGGTAGCTGGGATCAAGTTTGACCGGCCCCTACGTGTGGTGTGGAGCTCGCAGAACCGACTCCCAGAGCCGGCTCACCGGTTTCTTCGCTTCCTGGCGGACTATGCGCACGGGGACGAGGTCGAAACTAAGCGTGGCTGATGAAAACTCGTTCATTAATGTTGTGTCTCCACCAGCCGGTACTCCAAGGCGAGTGTTTATTCAGCGTGAGCGAAGAGATCTTCAGCATCGGTGCCGGTCGTAATCGCGGCGGCTAGCAGCATACGTGCTTGGGGAGCGCGTAGGGTGCCAGAGGAGATAACGCCGGCGTCGGCAAGCGTGGCACCGCCACCGGCCCCGCCGTAGATGCCCTCCACTGGGCCGTGATCCACGCGGGTGGTGAGCACGACCGGAACCTTCTTGGCCGCGGCCTTAGCGGCTTGGGCTAGCTCGTCGCCGATATTGCCGGCGCCCATTCCCTCAATCACGATGCCTTCGGCGCCGCTGTCTAAGGAGCGCTGGATAAGGTCGGCCGGCGCGCCGGGGTAGGCGGCGATGATATCGACGCGGGTATTGCCCAGCGGCTGATGCTTCAGGGCCTTCGGGCGCTGAGGTTGCTTCTTGCCATTGTTATTGGCAAAGCCATCGGCCTTGGCCGTATCGGACTTAAAAGCGCCGCGGGCAGGGATAACGTGATCCGCAAAGGCAATGAAGGTACCGCGGCCCTTGTTAGAAGGGTCAGTTACCGTCTTGACAGCGAGCGCCAAGTTGTCCGGACCATCCGGATCTGGGTCATCAAAGGGACGCATCGCTCCGGTAAGGGCTACCGGCTTATCGCTGTCCTGGAAGGTATCGACGGCGATGGCGGTTTCTTCCATGGAATCGGTGCCGTGGGTGACCACTACGCCATCGACATCATCGCGCTGTAGCTCTTTATTTACGGCCTCGATGATGGTATCGGTATCGTCCAAGGTCATCGCGGAAGAATCCAGCTTGGCAATATCTTTGACCTCTAGCGTGAGCTTGTCCTCGTCAAAGGTGCCGGAAAGGGGATCCACCAGTTTGGAGCCGGTAACGGTGGGAACCACCGCACCGTCTTTGTCATGAGTGCTGGCAATGGTGCCGCCGGTAGAAAGGACCACCACGTGGCCCTCGGCGGTGGCGCGTGGGCCCTCGCTTTTCGTCGTGGAGGTTTCGGTAGTTTCTTCCGTGGTTGCAGACGTGGAACTGGTGGCGCTGTGCGGCGCGGAAGACTCGGGTGCCGCGGCCGAAGTCTCTTCATCCGGGAGATTATTCGGGTTCTGGCAGGACGCCAAGAGGAATGCGGAAGCGACTAGAGCAAGGCCGGCGCGGGCCGAGCGACGCATTGTTGAGGTGTGCATATTCCCTCGTTTCTGTGTGTGGGAGGCGAAAGCGGACGGCGGGAATCGTCGGCCGCATATACGTCCATCTAAAGCAGAAGTGCGGGGCGCCCGCTGCCACTATGGACTTGCTAACACCGAAACGAGGGGAGAGCGGCTAGTCGATGTGCTGGTTCGACGGCGCCACCACCAAAGGCTTTGGCGAGTACTTGGCACGCAGCTCGCGCAGCACGGTCGCGTGCTCGGCCAGGCGCTTGTCTTCCTCGGTATGCGGATTGAAGGGGCGGGCTACCTGCGGCTGGCCATCGTGATCGAGGGCGATATAGGCCACGGTGGCGTGAATGGCGGTTTGCAGGTGTTCGCGGCCGCCGCGGGGGTTGCCGGAGCGGACGTGGATAGACATCTGCATCGAGCGGGTATCGGTGCGCATCATGCGGGCGTCGACCTCGATGAGGTCACCGATGGAAATCGGGCGGTAGAAGCGGATGCCGCCGGCGTACACCGCAACGGTGCGCTCCGCGGACCACTCCATGGTGCAAGCTGCGCCGGCCTCATCGATCCACTGCATGGCCGTGCCGCCGTGGACCTTGCCGCCCCAGTTGACGTCAGTGGGCTTGGCCAGGAAGCGATTGACCATGCGCGGGGCATCGGAAGACCCGTCATAGGTTTGTTTTTCCATCTCTTCCTCGATGGCCTTGCGCAGCTCGATGCGGGACTTGGCGGCCTCTTCCACGCGGCACTGCTCATCGGTCTCCGGGACGAAGGGCGGCACCGGGGTGGACTTGCCGGTGGCCGGGTCCTTGGCTACGAAGATGACCAGGCAATCGCAGGCGCGGGTAAAAATACCTTCGCGCGGGTCGGCAGAGAGCACCTCGTTGACGATGTGCATGGAGGAACGCCCGGTCATAGCGATGCGCGAGCGGACCTCCACGATGTGCCCGGAAGGGATCGGCCGGGTGAAGTGGATATGGCCCACGTATGCGGTCACGCAGTACTGGCCGGACCACTGCACGGCGCAGGCATAGGCGGCCTTATCAATCCATTCCAAGACGCGGCCACCGCTGATGCCGGGGGCGCCGGCCATGGTGACGTCGGTTGGCGATGCCATAAAGCGCAGCGTCAGCGCCGGCGATTTCTGGTTTTCCGCAACGGAAGGCGTAGGTGACATAAACAACAAGATAACAGTAGCTATGATGTAGCTATGAAAAAGCCCGTCGATCCCGCAGCCACCCGCGCGGCCGTCATGGCCATCAAAGACTGGATTGCCGCCCCGGCGGAGCACGATAAGCCTGGTAGGGCCCTGCTTGCCGACGCCGTCCGCCGCACCGCCCGCACCCTCGAGGCCGACGCGCCGGGCCATTCCGTGGAACTGCGCGTACCCCCATTTGTTGCGGTGCAATGCATTGAAGGACCCCGCCATACCCGCGGCACCCCACCCAATGTGGTGGAGACCGACCCGGAAACCTGGCTGCGCCTCGCCACCGGATTGGCGGACTGGGAAGAGGCCGTAAGCACTGGTCGCGTCGATGCTTCCGGCTCCCGCGCGGGCGAAATTGCGCAGTGGTTGCCGCTTATTCCGTTAGTTTCCGGCGGCGCGACAGGCTAATATAAACGCCGTGGTAGAAGTACATACTCCTAGTATCACCAATCTTGACGATCATAATGAGCAGGAGCCCCGCGAAGAGTGCGGCGTCTATGGCGTGTGGGCTCCCGGGGAGGAAGTCTCCAAGCTGACCTACTTTGGTCTCTTCGCCCTGCAGCACCGTGGTCAGGAGGCTGCCGGCATTGCGGTGGGCGATGATGACCGCATCGTCGTCTTCAAGGACATGGGCCTCGTGGCCAATATCTTTGATGAGTCCACCCTGTCTGCCCTCCAAGGAAACGTAGCGGTGGGCCACACGCGCTATTCCACCGCCGGCGGGAAGGAATGGTCCAATGTCCAGCCGATGTTTTCTACCTCCTCCACCGGGGTAGACATCGCCCTTGGGCACAACGGCAACCTGGTCAACTACTTGGAACTGCGCGAGGAGGCCGTGCAGCGCGGCCTGATTAAGCCCCATGAGGAGTCCGTATCTGACTCCATGTGCTTGTCTATGCTGCTTGCCGACGGCGTGGATGAAGACACCTCCGTCTTCGACTCCGCCCGCGACCTGCTCCCGCGCGTGAAGGGCGCGTTTTGCCTGACCTTTACCGATGGTCACACCATGTACGCCGCGCGCGACCCGCACGGCGTGCGCCCGCTGGTCCTCGGCCGCTTGGCCAACGGCTGGGTGGTGGCCTCCGAAACCTGTGCGCTGGATATCTGCGGCGCTCAGTTCATCCGCGAGATTGAGCCCGGCGAGCTCGTCGCCATCGATGAGGCTGGCATCCGTTCCGTGAACTTCGCGCCGGCCAAGCGCCACGGCTGTGTCTTCGAGTACGTCTACTTGGCTCGCCCGGATAGCGATATCAAGGGCCGCTCCGTCAACGCCTCCCGTGTGGACATTGGCCGCCGCTTGGCCCGCGAATACCCGGCCGAGGGTGCGGACCTCGTCATCCCGGTTCCCGAATCCGGCAACCCGGCCGCCGTGGGCTATGCCCGCGAATCCGGCATCACCTTCGCCCACGGCTTGGTCAAAAACGCTTATGTGGGACGCACCTTCATCCAGCCCACCCAGACCCTGCGCCAGCTGGGCATCCGCTTGAAGCTCAACCCGCTGCGCGAAGTCATCAACGGAAAGAAGCTCGTCGTGGTGGATGATTCCATCGTCCGCGGCAATACCCAGCGCGCACTCATCCGCATGCTGCGCGAGGCCGGCGCCGCCGAGGTGCACGTGCGCATCGCCTCCCCGCCGGTGAAGTGGCCGTGTTTCTACGGTATCGACTTCGCCTCCCCGGGCGAGCTGATCGCTAACGCCAGCCCCTCCGACGATCCGGAAACCGTCTGCGCCACTATCTGTGACACCATCGGCGCCGATTCCTTGGGCTTTGTCTCCATTGAGGAGATGGTGGCCGCCACCGAACAGCCGCGTTCCGAGCTGTGTACCGCCTGCTTATCGGGTGAGTACCCACTTGGCCTGCCCGCCGGAAACTCCAATGCAGAAGCCGTGCGCACCCTGCTCGGCACCGAATAACAAAGGACACCTGAAACCATGAGTGACAATACTTACGCAGCAGCCGGCGTCAGCATCGAAGAAGGTGACCGCGCCGTAGAACTTTTCGCCCCGCACGCTAAGCGCGCCACCCGCCCCGAGGTTCTGGGCGGTCTTGGCGGCTTTGCTGGCCTATTCAAGCTCGGCGATTACAAGGAGCCCATCCTCGCCGCCGGTTCCGACGGCGTCGGCACCAAGCTGGCCGTGGCCCAGGCCATGGACAAGCACGACACCATCGGTATCGACCTCGTTGCGATGTGTGTGGACGATCTCGTTGTCTGCGGCGCGGAGCCACTCTTTTTGCAGGACTACATCGCCGTAGGCAAGGTCGTGCCGGAAAAGGTGGCCGAGGTAGTCAAGGGCATCGCCGAGGGCTGTGTGCAGGCCGGCGCCGCGCTGCTGGGTGGTGAGACCGCCGAGCACCCCGGCATGATGGCAGAAAACGAATACGATGTCTCCGCCACTGCGGTGGGCGTCGTTGAGGCCGATGGCGTACTTGGCCCAGACAAGGTCCGTGAGGGTGACGTGCTCATCGCTATGGGCTCTTCCGGCCTACACTCCAATGGTTACTCTCTGGCCCGCCACGTCCTGCTGGAGCAGGCTGGCATGCCTCTCGACGGCCACGTGGAAGAGCTCGGTCGTCCCCTTGGCGAGGAGCTGCTGGAGCCCACCCGCATTTACGCCAAGGACTGCCTGGCTTTGGCCAGCGAATGCTCCGTATCCACCTTCTGCCACGTCACCGGTGGTGGACTGGCAGGTAACCTCGAGCGCGTCATTCCAGAGGGGCTCGCAGCCGATATCAACCGCGCCACCTGGACCCCAGGCCAGGTCTTCAAGCTCATCTCCTCGGTGGGCAAGGTGGATCTGGCGGAAATGGAGAAGACCTTTAACATGGGCGTCGGCATGATTGCCGTAGTCAATCCTGAAGACCGCGACCGTGCCCTGGCAATGCTAACCGCACGTCACATCGATGCGTGGGAGCTGGGCACCGTCCGCTCCGCTTCCGGCGAGGAACCGCGCGTGGTCATGCACGGCGAGCACCCGAACTTCTAGCAGGGCCCTGCCCCTGCCAGGGCGAGGGTATGAGGAAGGGCCCTAGGAGATTTCCTAGGGCCCTTGAGCTATCCGGCGGCGAGCGGAAGATTAGCGTTCGTCGCGGTCGGCATCATCCCATTCGTCGACGTAGTCGGCGTATGGGTCATCCTCTTCATAATCGCGGGAGTCACCCTCTTGCTGTGCGGCGAGTTCCCGTTGTAGGGACTCGATATCCATCTCGGGTGAGTTGTACTTGAGCTGGCGTGCAACTTTGGTCTGCTTTGCCTTTGCGCGTCCGCGTCCCATGTGCATGACCCCCTTGGGTTAGTAGGGCGCGCCAGGGATTCTTGGGCGCCCCATCGACTTGTCTATTGAGTATCTTCCTGTAAGACACAATAGCCTGTGTGACGAAAAAATTCCGCACCGCCCCCTAGCTAGTGGGAGATCTAACGCCCTCGCAGCCGGTTTACTGCCTCACGCCCAGCCTTGGGGCCCTCATCCTCGGGGATGGAGGAAGGATCGATAGACGCCGCGGTATCGCCCACTTCTAGGGTGCCGGCGTCCAGCGCAGAGCGCTTCACTAGGCCTAGGGCGATGGGGCCGAAATCGCAGTCATCCACAATCGTGCCGATGCGGCCTACCTTACGTCCATTGAAAGTAATGTTATCGCCCACATTTGGCCGTTGTGGCGCGGAGCCGTCGAGGTGCAGCTGTACCAATAGGCGAGGGGAGCGGCCCAGATTTTCTACGCGCGCCACCGTTTCCTGGCCGCGGTAGCAGCCTTTATTGAGGTGGACGTGGGCCGGATTAGCGGCGCTGCGGCTGATCCACTGCGGCACCTCGTGGGGGATGGACTTATTATCCAGATCCGCTGCCAGCTCCGGCTCGCGGGCACGCACGCGCTCGGCGGTAAACGCCATGAGCCCCGCTAGCCGTGCACCGGATTCCTCTAGGTATTTCGTTGCCTCGACCAAGGATTCGCGAGGAATGCCAAGGTCAACGCGCTTAATTCCTGGCCACTGGACCTGGCGGGAAAACTCCACCATGGGCGGAAGCGAAACATCGGCCTCACCCAGGAGGGTAAGGATGGCGATATCGGCTTCCTCTACGGTGACCTCGGACCAAAAGACCATCATGGTGAGGAACTTAAAGAGGGAGTCGAATTGCGCCCCGGGGACGTCAATAAGAAAGGCATCGTCGGTCCGCACGATATCCATGTGGTGGAGGATGTGGCCTTGGATGTCCAAGTCGAGGGCGCCGGCGGTGAAACCCACGGGGGCGTCGTCAAGCTTCTGTGAAAGCAGATTATTCAGAAACTCGGCGGCGTCTTTGCCGCTCACGCGAATGACGCGGCGCTGGGAGCGGTCAATGACGATGGTGCCGCCATCGGCGGCCCGTTGCTCGCCCAGCGGATTGCCATAGTGCCAGGCCACACCCTGGGCATCGAGTACGGTCGCGTCCTGGTGCTCCGCGGCACCGGCGCGCTGCAGAAGAGGCGAAGAATAACTCACAACTACCGATGGTAGGGCATAATCAAAAGTATGAAGTTTTCGCCGCGAAAAGAGCCGGTCATCTACGTTGTGGAGCCCTTTGGAGGGTCGGTACGCAGGCACATGCCCGCGCTGCCCCTCGTCTACGCGGACGATGCCGCGGTCACCCGCGGCGATGGCATCTTTGAATCCCTGCTCGTGCGCGGAGGAAAAGCCGCTAACCTGCAGCGCCACGCGCAGCGCTTTTGCGATTCAGCCCGCACGATGAACCTGCCGGAGCCGCCCATGGACAAGTGGGAAGAAGCCACCCGGCTCGCCATCGCGGACTTCTGCGGGGACGAGCAAGGCGATGCTAAATGCACGTGGACCTATACCCGCGGGCGCGCCTCCACGGGGCGGCCGAGCGCGTGGGTTGTTGTGCAGCCGATTGAGGACAAGGTGCTAGAGCACCGCGCCCACGGCGTCGCCGTCATGACAAGCCCCCGCCTGTGGCACGTGGCGGAGGAATTGCCCGCCAAGACGCTCAATTACGCGGCCACCATGGCGATGCTGCGCATGGCGCGGGAGAAGGGCTTTGAGGATCTCATCCTCACCGACCCGGACACCGGAGAAATTCTCGAGGGGGCGACCTCAACCGTGGTGGCCGTCAAGGGCGAGAAACTGCGCACTGCGGCCGGCCGCGGCATCCTGCCCGGCACCACGCAAGCCGCGCTCTTCGCGCACGCCAAAGAGAAAGGCTATCGCTGCAAGGCCAAGCCGCTGACCGTGGAGTACTTAGAAAAGGCGGATTCGGTGTGGCTAGTGTCCTCCGTGCGCGTTGCGGCGCGTGTCACCCGGTTGAATGACAAAAAATTAAAGGCCCCGGACAACGTGGACGTCATCCGAGACCTTATTGATGCCGCGCTAGGGTCTTAGCCAGCGATGCGGGTGAGCTCCGCAGACATGTAGGGGCGCATTTCGCCATCCACCATGCGCTCGTCTACCCAGCCCAGGTTGTTATTGGGCATCAGGCCGTACATGCGCTTGCCTGGGCCTAGGTTCTTCGGGCCGGTCTCCGTGACCATGGTGGAGGCGGATTCCAGCTGCCATGCGCGGTCATTGAAGGGCTCGCCGTAGAAGATCTCCACGATGCCGGTAGAAGAGGTGTAGGTGACCTCGATTTCATCCTTTTCCGAGATACGCCAGAAGCCGGTCTCGCGCACAGACGGGCCTTCCGGCTTGCCTTCGGTATCGATCTTCCAGGTGCGGGAGCTAAACGTCAGGTAATTTTCGCCATCGTGGGCGATGACTAGTTGCTGGCCAAAGGTGTACTCCTGGCCCTTCGTATCGTGGGCCTGGCCCTCGCCCTGCCAGACGCCAACAAGGGGGAGTAGCCCCAGCAGGCCGTCGTGCAGCGACGGGCCCTGGCGCAGGTTCGCGGTATCGTCCGGTACCGGGGTATCGCCCAGCTCGAGAGCGGGGATATTGCGGCTAGCGGCGTCCTTCCACTGCTCGGCAGCCTGGTTCACGGCATCGTTGCCATTGAGCTTTCCAGGATCGTTTTCCGGGTGAGAAGCCGCGGTAGTTTCGATGTTTTCAGAGGTGGTTTCATTATTATTTTCGCTCATGGCCGTCCAGCCTAGTCGTGCACCCGCCTATTTAACTACTAGACTTGGACCTCGTGCATGCATTGATGATCTCGAATCCAAACTCGACCTCACAAACCAACGCCCTCTTCCGCCAAATCGTTCCCGCCCTCCAAGCGGTAGAGGGGCTACACCTCAAGGTGCAATTTACGCATTACCCTGGCCACGCCGAAGAGATGGTCAAAGGAATGACTAGGGATGACTATGACGTCATCATTGCTGTGGGCGGAGACGGAACCGTCAACGAGGTGGTCAACGGGCTACTCGGCCCGGCCGATGGGCAGCGCCCCGATCCTCAGTCCATCCCGGCGCTGGCTGTCATTCCGACCGGCTCCGCGAATGTCTTTGTGCGTGCCCTAGGCTTTCCCAGCACTCCGGTGGAGGCCACTCATGTGTTGGCTCGCATGCTCGACCGGGATCTGCGCCGCACCATCTACCTAGGAACGTGGAACGAGCGGTGGTTTGCCGTCAACGCTGGCTTCGGTTTGGACGCGGATGTCTTGGCGCGCGTGGATCGCGCTCGCGAGCAGGGATTTTCGGCCACTCCGCTGCGTTACCTCAACGTCGCCATTCGGGCCTGGAGCCGGGCGCGGAAGAACCCACCGCATATTGCGGTGACGGCCGAGTCCAGCAGGGGCGAGCAGCTACGCAAGGACGATGTGCCACTGTTGTTTACCTCGAATACCAACCCGTGGACATTCCTGGGCCCGCTGCCGGTAGTGACTAACCCGCGCAATTCCTTTGATGAGGGCCTTGCTCTCTTTGGGCTGGAGGAGTTTAGCGGGCTCGGCGGCGTCGTTGGCCTGCTGCACCTCTTCGGTGCCGATAAGCGCGGATGGCTCAATAGGCTCACCAAAGAAAAGACGGTGGCCTTCGACGACGCCATGCGGGTTGAGCTAGTCTGCCGCGAACCGCAGCGCTTCCAAGCCGATGGAGAATCGGAGGGGCGCTTTGATGCGGTTACCTTGGCCTCTGTGAAGGATGCCATCGAGGTATTCGCCCCGCAGGATAGGCGAGAGGCCCATCAGCGCACGATGAAGGAAGTTCTCCGGGACTTTATTCGCCTGCGCTAGTCTGCGGCGCGGGGCCGACTCGGTGCTTGGTATCGGCGGCCTTCTTTTCCGCCTCTTCCACGGCCTTTTGCTCCGAGCCGTCAATCTCCAGCGGGGAGAGCTGGGCCAGCTGCACCTTAATATTGCGGCGCTGTACCTCGAAGGAAATGGTGCCACCCTGCATTTTTACCGCGGTCGCTTGGGCCGGAAGCGGCAACTGGCGGGTATCGAAGTTGAGGGAAAAGGCCTTTTGCAGGCGCTCATCGTTCGTGTCATAGACCTGCATGCGAAACTCCGGCCCAACCAGGCGGAGGGTGACCTTGGCGGTGGACTCGTGGGCGTCGCCAGGCAGGGTGCCCGTTAGCTCTGCTTCTGCAGAGGTGCCACCGGAGGGGGAAATATCGTCCGGGTTGGCGATGGAGAGATCGGTAATCCCCAATAGGCGGCCCAGCGCCACACCATCCAAGGAAATGCCGCGCGAGTAGGTGGAGACGGGCGCGCCCTCGATATCTCCATTCATTACCTGCTCTGGGGTGACGGTGATATCGCGTAGCACGGTTGAAGCATTGACCATGCCTAGCTTGGGCACCTCCACATCTAGCGCCTTGACCTCGAGATAAGGGATTTCCTTCGAAGCCGCCGCCCACAGGTAGGGGGTGCCGCCGATGAAAACATCCGGCGTATTATCCAGCCGCGAATTGGCTTTCACGGCTTGCGCCACCTTGTGTTCCGTGTGCATAGCCACGCAGGCATCCGCCACCCAGGCTGCAATGAGCACGCACACCACGAGGAGGACGTGCACGATGCGCCGGTCAATCTTAAGAACACTCACCCTTTCATTCTTACCCTACGTATTCTGGGGCCTATGACTAGCAATGCCTTTAAGATTACGGAAGAAAACCTACCGGACGCACCGGAGCTGGCTCGCCGCGTTGAAGCGCTGGCTGAGCAGGCCGAACGTGCCGATGGAATGGCGCCGTTGTCGGAGCAATTCCTCAACGGTCTTAGCGATTCTCGCTTGGAGCATCGCCACCTGGTGGCCTGGGTAGGGGAGGAGCCGTGCGGCGTGGCCGGTCTGGAGGGGTCGACCGCCGAGCTATTAATTGCCCCTGATCACCGCGGGCAGGGCTTTGGTGCCGCGCTTTACGACGCCGCTGCTAAGACCCCCAACCTCCAAGCCTGGGCCCACGGGAACCTGCCGGCGGCACAGGCGCTGGCGCACTCCCGCGACCTGCAGGTCACCCGCAAGCTGGTGGTCATGGGTATCGGGGGAGAAGAGCTCGCAGTGGCCGCCCGCCCCGAAGCCTTGCCACTGACCGCTCTGAATTACACCGAGGCGGCGGATAAGTGGGGCAAGGACTTTGTGGAAAAGCAGTGGCTCAAGGTCAACAACGAGGCCTTTTCTTGGCATCCCGAACAAGGCGGTTGGGATCTTGATCGCCTGCACCGCGGCATGGAGGCGGACTGGTTCGATCCCGCTGACCTGCTTTTCCTATGGGATACGGCAGATGAGCCGGCGCTGGCCGGCTTCCACTGGACCAAGTGGCATGCGGAGGAAACTCCGGCCTTCGGTGAGGTCTACGTGGTGGGCTTGGCGGAAGGTTACCGCGGCAAGAAGTTGGGCGGTCCGCTGCTGCAGGTTGGCCTGCGCCGCATGGTGGAAAAGGGAGCTAAGCGGGTAATTCTTTATGTAGAAGCGGATAATGATCCGGCGCTAAAGGCGTACGAGCGCCTAGGCTTTGAGGTTGATGAAGAGCACGTCGTATGGGGCGTGTGTGACTAACGTCATGGGGCGCAGGACGTTTGTTCACCCAGTGTTTACCTCTTGGCACCCTTTTGGTCAGATCCTGCGGATAGCTTTACACCCTGTGAGTTAACCGCACCTGTGCGCCTGCATCTCGCCCCAGAAGGCGGAGCGGGATGCAGGAAATATCTCTCCAGGAGATGCGGTTTCCTCGGACAATCAATCTCTGATCTGCACCGGAAAGGGTTTTCCCGTGATTCGCAACTTCAAGCGCACTGCCGCAATCTTCGGCATCGTAGCCGCAACCTCCACCGCTCTCGTAGCTTGCTCTGAGGAGTCTGGCTCCTCCTCCGACTCCGCTGGCGGCGAGGACGTCTCCGGCGAGCTCGTCGGCGACGGCGCATCCTCCCAGCAGAACGCAATGTCCTACTTCCAGACTGCGTTCTCCGAGGATTACCCAGACGCTTCCCTCTCCTACAACGCTTCCGGTTCCGGCGCCGGCGTTGAGGCCTTCACCAACGGCCAGGCTGACTTCGCTGGTTCTGACTCCGCTCTGAAGGAAGACGAGGGCGAGGTTGAGGCTGCCGCTGAGCGTTGCGATGGCAACGAGGCATGGCACCTGCCAACCACCATTGGTCCGGTTGCCATCGCCTACAACCTGGGTGACACCGAGATCAACCTCTCCACCGAAACCCTGGGCAAGATCTTCAAGGGCGAAATCAAGAAGTGGAACGACAAGGCCATCGCTGCTGACAACGAGGGCACCGACCTGCCGGACAAGGACATCACCGTCATCTTCCGTTCTGACGAGTCCGGTACCTCCGCAAACTTCCAGAAGTTCCTCAAGGCCGCTACCGGTGACTGGGACTCGGAGGGCAAGCAGTTCCCAGACGCTGTTGGTGAGGGTGCTAACGGCTCCTCCGGCGTTGCTGACCAGGTTGCAAGCATCGATGGTGCTATCACTTACGTCGAGGCTGGCTTCGCAGACCAGAAGGAAGGCGAGGGCGTCAAGAAGGCCAAGATCGACTTCGGCCACGGCCCGGTTGAGCTGTCCACCGAGTCCGTCAACAAGGCTCTGGAGAACCTGGAGTTCAAGAAGACCGACTCCGAGCACAACATGGTTGTTGACTCCGAGGCACTGTTCTCCTCCGACAACGAGGGTGCATACCCGCTCATCCTGACCACCTACAACATCGTTTGCTCCAAGGGCTACGATGAGGAGACCTCCAAGCTGGTCAAGTCCTTCTTCACCACCGTCCTGGATCATCAGGATGACCAGCTGGCTGAGCAGGGCTTCATCCCGGTTGAGGGTGCACACCTGGACAAGCTGAAGGCTGCTGTTGACGCTCTGCAGTAAGCGCTAAAGCTGCAAAAGCTTAATACCTCCCCGCCCCCACTGCCGCACACAATTCGCGCTTTGGGGGCGCAGGTATGTAACGATATTTTCCATTTTTCACGCTGAAAAGGATTAACAGTCTCATGGCAGACAATAATCTCACCACGGCTCCAGAGCAGGTGGACGCGAACGTCACCTCTGCCGAGCGAGTCTCCAACAGCGGACACGGCGAGGTAGCTACCACCAGCTCCAATAGCGGCGTAAAGCGCCCGGGCGACCGTGTCTTTGAGTTCTTTTCCACTGCTTCGGCAACGCTTATCACCGTCATGATTGCCGCCATTGCCGCCTTCCTGCTGTGGCGTGCGGTTCCCGCCCTGGGAGTCAATGATGGCGGCATCATGGGCTTCTTTACCTATGGTGGACGCTGGGAGACTTCCGATACCTCCGCGATGAAGTTCGGTATTCCGACCATGTTCGGAACCACCGTTCTCATTTCGGTCTTCGCCCTTCTGCTGGCCATGCCGGTGGCCCTGGCCATCGCCATCTTCCTGTCCAACTACGCGCCTGCCCGCTTGGTTAAGCCGCTCGGCTTCCTCGTGGACATGCTCGCTGCGGTTCCTTCCATTGTTTATGGTCTGTGGGGCTGGCAGGTTCTCGGCCCGGCCCTATCCGGCTTCTACTCCTGGATGGAATCCTGGGCGGGTGGCTTCTTCTTGTTCCACGTCTTCGACAACTCGCCGTCTTTCGCTACTGGTCGCAACCTGTTCACCGGTGGCATCGTGCTTGCCGTGATGATTCTGCCGATCATCGCCGCCACCGCGCGCGAGGTCTTCGTGCAGACCCCTCCAGGCCAGGTGGAATCCGCCCTGGCTCTGGGTGCTACCCGCTGGGAAGTTATCCGCATGACCGTTCTGCCATTCGGCATGTCCGGCTACATCGCTGGCTCCATGCTCGGCCTGGGCCGTGCCTTGGGTGAGACCATGGCGCTGTACATGGTTGTTTCCCCGCTGATTGACTTCCGCTTCTCGCTTTTCGACGGCGGCACGACCTTCGCCACGGCCATCGCCCTGGCATCTGCCGAGTTCGGTAACGAGATGCGCGCTGGTGCCTACATCGCCGCCG
This sequence comes from Corynebacterium sp. S5S1, assembly GCF_001913985.1. NCBI lineage: Bacteria > Bacillati > Actinomycetota > Actinomycetes > Mycobacteriales > Corynebacteriaceae > Corynebacterium > Corynebacterium sp. S5S1. Next base: position 11,669 of record NZ_MKXT01000028.1, on the reverse strand, counting down.
GCCTCATGCTGTTCTTGCTGACCTTCGTGGTCAACGCAATTGCCCGCGCCATCGTGAAGAGTAAGTAAGGAGGGGAGGATCAATGACTACGACTACTAATGCCAAGCCTGCCTCCCAAGGCGGCGCGACCTTCCTGGACATCTCCGGCTCCCGCAAGATGACCAATAACACCGCCACCGCGGTGGTCTGGGGCGCAATGATTCTGGCCATGGTTCCGCTGGTATGGGTTCTGTGGGAACTCATTGCCCGCGGCAGTGGCGTCATCCTCAACCCTGAGTGGTGGACCGCTTCCCAGCGCGGCATCATGAATAGCTCTTCTGGTGGCGGTGCCGCTCACGCCATCGTGGGTACCTTTGTCCAGACCATTCTGGCCTCCATTATCTCTATTCCGATCGGCATCTTTACCGCCATCTACTTGGTGGAGTACTCCAAGGGCGGCTGGCTCGGCCGCATCACCACCTTCATGGTGGACATCCTGTCCGGTGTGCCTTCCATCGTTGCGGCCCTGTTCATCTTTGCCATGTGGATCACTCTGTTCGGCTTTGGCCGCTCCGGCTTCGCCGTGGCGTTGTCCCTGGTGCTGCTGATGATTCCAATTGTGGTGCGCAATACCGAAGAGATGCTACGCGTGGTCCCCATGGATCTGCGTGAGGCGTCCTACGCACTCGGCGTTCCGAAGTGGAAGACCATCGCCCGCATCGTTCTGCCTACCGCACTGTCCGGCATCGTCACCGGCATCATGCTGGCGATTGCTCGCGTGATGGGTGAGTCCTCGCCGGTGCTGGTCTTGGTTGGTTCCTCCTCCGTCATCAACTGGGATGCCTTCAAGGGCTCTCAGTCCTCGCTCCCGCTGATGATGCTGGATATGTATAAGGCCGGCGCACAGCCCGCCGTACTGGACAAGCTCTGGGGAGCAGCGTTGACGCTGGTTATCCTCATCGCCGTCCTCAACATTGCGGCCCGCATCGTTTCCGCGAAGTTCTCGGTTAAGAAGTAAACGCCGTACCACTCGATTCCGCCATACACTTGCTAGAGGAGAAACTCCCAAATGTCTAAGCTCGCGCTCAATGACGTGAACATTTTTTACGGCGACTTCCACGCCGTGCAGAACGTGAATATGCAGATTCCGGCTCAGGCCGTGACCGCATTCATCGGCCCTTCCGGCTGTGGTAAGTCCACCGTGCTGCGCACCATCAACCGCATGCACGAGGTCATCCCCGGCGCCTCCGTGAAGGGCGAAATCCTGCTCGATGGCACCAATATTTACGGACCGAAGGTCGACCCGGTATCCGTACGCAACACCATCGGCATGGTCTTCCAGAAGGCTAACCCGTTCCCCACGATGTCCATCGAGGACAACGTCGTGGCAGGCCTGAAGCTGTCCGGTGAAAAGAACAAGAAGAAGCTCAAGGAAGTCGCGGAGAAGTCCCTGCGCGGCGCCAACTTGTGGGACGAGGTTAAGGATCGCTTGGACAAGCCAGGCGGCGGCCTCTCCGGTGGTCAGCAGCAGCGTCTGTGCATCGCCCGCGCTATCGCCGTGGAGCCAGAGGTGCTACTCATGGACGAGCCTTGCTCCGCGCTGGACCCGATTTCCACCCTTGCCGTGGAGGACCTCATCCACGAGCTGAAGGAAAACTTCACCATCGTTATTGTGACCCACAACATGCAGCAGGCAGCCCGCGTGTCCGATAAGACCGGCTTCTTCTCCCTAGAAGCAACCGGTAAGCCAGGCCACCTGGTGGAGTTCGATGACACCACCAAGATCTTCGAGAATCCTTCTCAGAAGGAGACCGAGGATTACATTTCTGGCCGCTTTGGCTAAAGAGTAGAGAGATTGTCCGAGAGGAAGGGGGCCGGTTCGAAAGAACCGGCCCCCTTCTTTGGTGCTTAGATTCGTCTAACGGCGAAACTGACGCTCGAGATCTGCCATCCGTGCTTCAAATTCGGCGTCCTTTTTGTCCTCCTCTAACTTCTTGGCATAGTCATTGGGCAAAAGACCCGTGGTCAGATAGATGATGTGGCCGGCCACGGAGACGCAGTGGTCCGCATAGCGCTCGTAGTAACGCGTAATTTGTGAAGTCTCAACGGCTTCGCGCACGCTGCCTTCCCATTCGCGCTGAGTCAGGATGCGCAGCATATGGGAGTTGATATCATCCACTGCATCATCGTCGGCACGGAGGTTGACGGACAAATCCGCATCAGGGGTGACGAGGATATCGTGCAGGACCGACCCCATTTCTTCAGTGAGACGGTACATCTCCTCGAAGTAGCCGATGTAATTCGCCGGTACCACGGCGACAGGGTGGCGGCGGCGCGCGGAGGCCGCGATGTGCTGGGAAAGCCGGCCCATCCGGTAGAGATCCTCCACGATATAAATCGAGGAGACCACCTGACGGAGGTCCTGTGCCATGGGGTTTTCCAGGGCCAAGAGTTTTACGGCACGCTCAGAGCACCTAGCGCGGATCTCATCTAGCTCCTCAGTCATGGTGAGGGCATCTTCCGCGGAGTCCAAGGCGCCTTGCAGCAGCGCCAAGGAGGCCTTATCCATGATGTCGCGAACGGTATCGCACATCACGATGAGGTCGTGGGAGAAATTGTCTAGGTGTTCCCTGTAAGCGGCACGCATGCCAAAGATAATAGCGAAAAATTTCGGCGCTTGCGCAACTTAAGTAGAGCATAAATGCAAGTTTCCTGTGCGTTCCTAGCTGCTCTTATACCTTTGTTAGGTTATCCGCCGGAGTTCATAATGTCAGCGGCAACCGGAACGCAGTCGTCTTCTGGATCGTCGAGCCAGCCATCCGGCAAAGCCACCTTGGATGGTGAGCCTTGGCGGCCGCGGGCTCCGTCGGCGTCGGCAGCCAGGGCATCGGAATCCGCCCAAGGGGCTAGAAGCTCACGCAAGGCATCGAGGGAATTGACCTTGGCTAAGCCCGCGCGGACCTGGCCACCAACCGGGAAACCACGCAGGTACCAACCGATGTGCTTGCGGATATCGCGTGAAGCATTGTTCTCGCCATCGTGTTCCGCCAGTAGCTCCGCGTGGCGGAGGATTACCTGGGTGACCTCGCCCAGGGTGGGCTCTGCCGGAATGGACTCGCCGCGCAGTGCGGCGCCGAGCTCGGCAAAAAGCCACGGGCGGCCGAGGCAGCCGCGGCCTACCTGCACGCCGTCGCAGCCGGTTTGTTCCATCATGCGGCGGGCATCCTCGGCACGGAAGATATCGCCATTGCCCAGCACCGGCACGCCAGTATCTGCCAGATGCTCTTTGAGGCGCGCGATTTCGTCCCATCGTGCTTCGCCGGAGTAGCGCTGAGCGGCGGTGCGGCCGTGCAGGGTAACGGCGGCGGCACCGGACTCGACGGCGATACGCCCGGCGTCGAGATGCGTATGGTGCTCGTCGTCAATGCCCACGCGCATCTTCACCGTGACCGGGATATTGGTTCCCTCGGTGGCCTTGACTGCGGCGGAGACGATATTGCCAAAGAGACGTCGCTTATAAGGCAGCGCGGAACCGCCGCCGCGGCGGGTCACCTTGGGAACCGGGCAGCCAAAGTTCATATCGATGTGGTCCGCCAGGTTTTCATCGACGATCATCTTCGCGGCTTTATAGGTATATTCCGGATCCACCGTATAGATCTGCAGGGAACGGGGATCCTCCTGCGGCGCAAAGGTGGTCATGTGCAGCGTCTTTTCATTGCGCTCAACCAAGGCGCGGGCCGTGACCATTTCGCAAACGTAGAGGCCCGACACCGTGCCGGTGCGCTCCAGCTCTTGCTCGCGGCACAACGTGCGGAAGGCAACGTTGGTTACCCCCGCCATCGGGGCGAGGATGACGGGGGAGGAGAGATCGTAGTGTCCAATGCGCAAATTCACGCCCCAATTGTGCTAGTTAACGGGGGAAAATAGCAACCGGGCCCACAGTGGCAACGTACCCTATTTTTGCTTTATGGGGTAGGGGTCACACAAAAGTGGTGGAAATCTTGCAAAGATTCGCTAATGTGGGCTGTGTAACTATTTAGGACGGCCGTTATTTTGGCTGGCCCCTTAATGAAGGAGGATTACCCATGTCCGAAAGAATCGCGTATGCCCCATTCGAGAAGCTCGTAGTTTCCGCAGAAGAGGCTGCTCAGCACGTCAACCACGGTGATCGTGTAGGAATTTCCGGCTTCACCGGCGCTGGCTACCCCAAGGGTCTGCCCACCGCCATTGCAGAGAAGGCCAAGGCTCTACATGAAAAGGGCGAGGAATTTAAGATCGACGTCTTCTCCGGCGCTTCCACCGCCCCGGACTGCGATGGCGTTCTGGCGGAAGCTGAGGCGATTCGCTTCCGCTCTCCTTATAACTCCGATCCCACCCTGCATAAGCAGTTCAATGATGGCACCGCGCTTTACCAGGATATCCACCTGTCTCACTCGGGCCAGCAGGTAGAAGAGGGCTTCTACGGTGACTTCCAGGTAGCCATTATTGAGGCCGTGCGCATTACCGAAGAAGGCCACGTGGTGCCGTCCTCCGCAGTGGGCAATAACCTCGAGTTCATCGAGGCTGCTGATAAGATCATCATCGAGATTAATGAGTGGCAGTCCATCAACCTCGAGGGCATGCACGATATTTACCGCATTGAAAAGCTGCCTAACCGCCAGCCAATCCCTATCACTAAGCCGGGCGACCGCATCGGTACCACCTACATGGAGGTGCCGGAGGACAAGGTTGTCGCAGTGGTTAAGACCGATGCCCCGGACCGCAACGCGCCGTTCAAGGAACCGGACGAGATTTCCGAGAAGATCGCCGCCAACTTCATCGAGTTCCTCGAGGGGGAGGTCGCCGCTGGTCGCCTTGAGTACGACAAGTTCATCATGCAGTCCGGCGTGGGCAACGTCCCCAACGCCGTGATGGCCGGACTTTTGGATTCCAAGTTTGAGAATATTCAGGCTTATACCGAGGTCATTCAGGACGGCATGCTCGATCTCATCGATGCGGGCAAGATGACCATGGCTTCCGCCACCTCCTTCGCGCTGTCCCCGGACTATGCGGAGAAGATGAATGCGGAGGCAGAGCGCTACCGCAAACACATCATCCTCCGTCCGCAGCAGGTTTCCAACCACCCGGAGGTCATCCGCCGCGTCGGCTTGATTTCCTCCAATGGCATGATTGAGGCTGATATCTACGGCAACATCAACTCCACCAACGTGTCCGGCTCCCGCATCATGAACGGCACCGGCGGCTCGGGTGACTTCACCCGCAACGCTTATATCTCCACCTTCGTTTCCCCGTCTGTGGCTAAGGATGGCGCAATTTCCGCGCTGGTTCCGTTCGTGTCCCACACGGACCACACCGAGCACGACACCATGGTCATCATTACCGAGTACGGCGTAGCCGACCTGCGCGGTCTGGCGCCGAAGGAGCGCGTGGAGAAGGTCATCTCCGTGGCACATCCGGACTACCGTCCGTTGCTCGAGGAATACTTCAACCGTGCCAAGGAAAACAAGTTCCAGCACACCCCGCACGACCTGAAGACCGCCTTTGACTTCCAAGTCCGCTTCATGGAGAAGGGCGATATGCGCGGCTAATGTAACCACACCCCGGCAGGCGCTCAGCGGCGAGCTGGGCGCCTTTCGCTTGCCGACGCCCCCCTAATTAGGACTTTGCAAATACCGCACGCTAAAATGTAGCGACGTTGGGCCTTTAGCTCAGTTGGTAGAGCTACGGACTTTTAATCCGCAGGTCGTGGGTTCGATCCCCACAGGGCCCACAACTGGAGCCACCTTTTCGGGTGGCTCCTTTTAGTTTTTCACCATCTTCTTAATGGCGCGCATGGCCTCTTCTAGCTTCTCGGTGGCTACTTCACCGTCTTCGGCGGCGGCACCAGCCACACAGTGCTCAATATGGTCTTCTAGGAGCGCCAGTGAGACATTCTCCAGCGCCGACTTCACCGCCGAAATCTGGGTAATGATGTCGATGCAGTATTGGTCTTCCTCGACCATGCGGTGGATGCCGCGTGCCTGCCCCTCAATGCGCTTGAGTCGGGCAAGGTAGCGATCCTTGCTCTTAGAATCCGCGTTATATCCGTGCACGTGCGGCTCCTGGCAGGAGCACGTTTGATGCTGGTCAGACATGGTTCCTAATCTTTCTTGGGGAGCGATTTTGTAACTAGGTGAGGTCTCCAGTATATTTCTAGAGGTCGCCTTAGCGCGACGGGCCCCCATCGTCTAGCGGCCTAGGACACTGCCCTTTCACGGCAGCGGCACGGGTTCGAATCCCGTTGGGGGTACCAACACGAAAGTGTTGGTTCGAATTGGATATTCGATTGGCCTTGTGGCGCAGTTGGTTAGCGCGCCGCCCTGTCACGGCGGAGGTCGCGGGTTCAAGTCCCGTCAAGGTCGCAGAATGAGCAGCAATCGCTTCGGCGGTTGCTGATTTTTGTTTTGTTAGGCTGGCGCTATGGAGCCATACGTCGGAATCGCTGTCTTTGAACTTGCCTCCGAAAGCTCGGAGCATTCTAACTTCTTCCGAGAGGACTTCTTTCTCGTCTATGCAGGCTCGGATGAGGAGGCGCACCGGAAGGTCGAGGCACGGGCCCATGAGCAAGAATATGAGGGCCTGTGGCTGCGCCACATTGTTGATGTCGCTCCGGCCCTTTATGGCCATGTGGACCGAGATTGCGACCTTTACTCGCGGCACTTTGCTGCACTGGAAGACTATGAGCGCTTTGAGATGAACTTGGGTGGAAAAGATCCGCAGCAGGCCTCTAAATAGCTTTCTGACGTGCTGATTTGGTGAGTATTGGGAGTCTTCTGTAAAGTATCTATCCGTGCCCAAGAGCACACACATAATTAAAAATGGCCCTGTGGCGCAGTTGGTTAGCGCGCCGCCCTGTCACGGCGGAGGTCGCGGGTTCAAGTCCCGTCAGGGTCGCGGAAACCTTCGGGTTTCTGGCCAGATAGCTCAGTCGGTAGAGCACACGCCTGAAAAGTGTGGGGTCGCCAGTTCGATCCTGGCTCTGGCCACAATAATGGCTCCTCGTAAGAGGGGCCATTTTTGCTTAGTATGGGCACATGGAACATGCTATTGCACACCAGACAGATAAGTCCCGCTACGTCCTTACCGTGGACGGCGTCGAGGCGGGCGCGTGCCACTACGTAGATGCCGGCACGACTCGCGAGTTCAACCACACGGTCATCAAGGATGCTTTCCGCGGCCAAGGATTGTCAGCGCCGCTGATTAAGGCTGCGCTTGACGACGCCCGGGGCGTCGGCAAGCAAGTCATTGCTTCCTGCTCCGCCGTGGCGCACTTTATCGAAAAGAACCCCGAATACCGCGATCTGCTGCGCCCAGAAGGCATGTAAAAGCGGCCCACAGTAGCCTGTGAGCCGCCGGGAGAGAATTTAGATGTAGTAGTCAGGGTCGACCAGTTTAATGCGCTCATTCGGGTTGCGCGGACGGTTCTTGGCCGGAATGCCCACCGCGATACTTTCGGCGGGAACATCCTTCGTCACCACGGCATTGGCGCCAATGGCCGATCCTTCACCGATCGTAATGGGACCGAGCACCTTGGCACCCGCACCGATGGTCACATTGTCTTCGACAGTGGGGTGGCGTTTGGTTTGGGTAAGGACCTGGCCGCCGAGGGTGACACCGTGGTAGAGCATGACACCATCGCCAATCTCTGCGGTTTCACCAATGACAATGCCCATGCCATGGTCAATAAAGAAGCGGCGGCCGATAGTTGCGCCTGGGTGGATTTCCACGCCGGTAAAGAAGCGGTTAATCTGCGCCAAGATGCGCGCGGGCCCGCGCAGGCCACGCTTCCACATCCAGTGCGAAATGCGGTGAGACCACACCGCGTGGAGGCCGGAGTACACTACTGCATTTTCGATGTCGCCACGCGCGGCCGGATCGTGATCTCTTGCATTTGCTAAGTCTTCACGGATGTAGCTCATAATGTTCATGCCCACATAGTACTGGCATAAAAAAGGCACCCGCCAAGGTTGGCGGGTGCTTTTATTCAAGCGAAGTAATTTAAGCTTCGCGGATGTCCTCGAAGAGGATGGTGGAGACGTAGCGCTCACCAAAGTCTGGCAGGACAACTACGATGGTCTTGCCCTCGAGCTCTGGGCGCTCCGCCAGCTTCAGAGCTGCGGAAACGTTAGCGCCGGCGGAGATACCAACCAGCAGGCCTTCCTGGGTAGCCAGGTCGCGGGATGCCTTGATGGACTCCTCGGTGGTGGCCGTAAAGACTTCGTCGAGAAGCTCGCGGTCAAGTACCTCAGGAACGAAGTTAGCGCCGATGCCCTGAATCTTGTGCGGGCCAGCGTGGCCTTCAGACAGAACAGGGGAGTCGGACGGCTCTACCGCAGCCAGGTGTAGGTCTGGGTTCTTGGACTTCAGGAAGCGGCCTGCACCGGTAACGGTGCCGCCGGTGCCTACGCCAGCAACGAAGGCGTCAACCTTGCCCTCTGCGTCTTCCCAAATCTCCGGGCCGGTGGTTTCCTCGTGAATCTTCGGGTTCGCCTCGTTAGCGAACTGTGCAGCCAGGATGGCGTTATCGGTCTCGGCGACAATTTCATTCGCCTTGTCGACGGCGCCCTTCATGCCCGCCGCACCCGGGGTCAGCACGATTTCTGCGCCGTAAGCACGCAGCAGCACCTTGCGCTCGTTGGACATGGTCTCCGGCATGGTCAGGATGACCTTGTAGCCCAAGGTGGCGCCAGCCAGGGCCAGGGCGATGCCGGTGTTGCCGGAGGTAGCCTCCACGATGGTGCCGCCTGGCTTGAGCTGGCCGGATTTCTCGGCCGCTGCGACGATGGCCTTGCCGATGCGGTCCTTCACGGAGTTGGCCGGGTTAAAGGACTCAACCTTGGCAAGCACGGTGGCGCCCTTGCCCTCGGTGAGGCGGTTCAGGCGGACCAGCGGGGTGCCGCCGATGGTTTCCATAATGTTGTTGTAGACAGCCATTCTGTGGACTCCTTTGGGAATCAGATTTGGGTTCAAATCGCGTACAACGCAAGCGTACACTACACAAGTAGACCAGTCAGTATATAAATTCTAGACCGGGCATTCGGGCATTCCATGTGGGATTGCAGCGCCGGATAAGCCGAGGGCGATTTCGAATTACCCCCACATGCTGTCTATACTTCCACTCAGTTGCCCGCTGATCCCCAAATTCCCGGGGGAGGACGGGTACACCTACTTGGTTACCCCCGACGAGGAAAGAGTCTCATGGAGTCGCATCGCCTCAAAGATGATGAAGAATCCGTACGCGCGGCCCTGTCGTCCCTGAAGACCGCTACAGGTATTCCGGTGACGATGTACGCCACGCTGCTGCCCGATAATCGCCTGCAGATCACACAGTGGGTGGGGCTACGCACCCCAGCGCTGCAGAATCTGATCATTGACTCCGGCGTCGGTGTAGGTGGGCGAGTGGTCAGCACTCGCCGTGCGGTAGGTGTATCCGACTACACGCGTGCCACCACCATCTCGCACGAGAACGACCGCGTAATTCAGGACGAGGGCCTGCACTCCATTGTGGCCGTGCCCGTTACTGTGCAGCGCGAAATTCGCGGTGTCCTCTACGTCGGCGTTCACTCCCCAGTTCGTTTGGGCGACAAGGTCATTGAAGAAGTGACGATGACCGCGCGCACCCTCGAGCAAGACTTGGCCGTTAATTCCGCCATGCGACGTGCCGATGGGTCCAAGGGCGGAGCCGCCCGCGGCCACGTCATGAACGGTGCCGAGTGGGAGCAGGTCCGTTCCACTCACTCCAAGCTGCGTATGCTGGCCAACCGCGTAGAAGACGAAGAACTGCGCAAGGAGCTAGAGACGTTGTGTGACCAGATGGTCTCGCCGGTGCGCGTGAAGCAATCCACCAAGCTCTCCGCCCGCGAACTCGACGTTCTCTCTTGTGTGGCCCTAGGCCATACCAACGTAGAAGCAGCTGAGGAAATGGGAATCGGCGCAGAAACCGTGAAGTCTTATTTGCGCTCGGTAATGCGCAAACTCGGTGCGCACACCCGCTACGAGGCGGTTAATGCCGCTCGTCGTATCGGCGCATTGCCTTAAGAACCGGTAGCGTAGGCAGTTGTGAAAGATCAGTTTATTGTTTCCGGCGGTGCCCGCCTAGAGGGCACCGTTAAAGTAGATGGCGCGAAAAATAGCGTCTTGAAGCTCATGGCCGCATCCTTGCTGGCCGAGGGCACTACGACGCTGACGAACTGCCCAGAAATTCTGGACGTCCCCCTCATGAAGAAGGTTCTCGAGGGGCTCGGCTGCGAGGTAGTTATCGAGGGTTCTGAAGTCCGGATTACGACCCCTGCACAGCCGCAATCCAACGCGGATTTTGACGCGGTCCGCCAATTCCGCGCATCCGTCTGCGTGCTCGGGCCTTTGACCTCCCGCTGTGGCCACGCGAAGGTAGCGTTGCCTGGTGGTGACGCGATTGGTTCCCGCCCGCTCGATATGCACCAAACCGGCCTAGAAAAGCTCGGCGCCACCACCCGTATTGAACACGGTGCCGTCGTGGCAGAGGCTACGCACCTGCGAGGTGCGAATATCCGCCTGGACTTCCCGTCCGTAGGCGCTACCGAAAATATTCTTACCGCTGCGGTCCTCGCCGAAGGGGAAACCGTTCTCCATAACGCGGCTCGCGAGCCGGAGATCGTCGATCTGTGCACCATGCTCAAGTCCATGGGTGCCGATATCGAGGGCGAGGGAAGCTCGGTGGTGACTATCCGCGGCGTCGATAAGCTGCAGCCCACCCAGCATGAGGTTATTGGTGACCGAATTGTGGCCGGCACGTGGGCGTACGCTGCCGCCATGACCCAGGGCGATATCACCGTGGGTGGAATTTCCCCGCGCCACCTGCACCTGCCGCTGGAAAAGCTGAAGTCTGCCGGCGCGGAACTAGACACCTATGAGAATGGTTTTCGCGTGCGCATGGATCAGCGACCACAGGCTGTGGACTACCAGACCCTGCCATTTCCGGGATTTCCCACCGACCTGCAACCGATGGCTATTGGCATATCTGCCATTGCGGACGGAACAACCGTCATTACGGAGAATGTCTTTGAATCCCGCTTCCGCTTTGTAGATGAAATGCTGCGCCTGGGTGCGGACGCCCAGGTTGACGGTCACCATGTAGTAGTCCGCGGTAAAGAGCGGCTCTCTTCTACTCACGTATGGAGTTCCGACATCCGTGCGGGTGCGGGTCTTGTACTTTCTGCATTGTGTGCGGATGAGACGACTACGGTCCACGATGTCTTCCACATCGACCGCGGATATCCCAACTTTGTAGAAAACCTGCAGCGCCTCGGCGCCACAATTGAAAGAACTCAAGAAGAAGAGCTCTTTTAACGACGTCCCCAGCGCACCGTTTTCCCTTGTGTGCTGGGGATTTGTCATTATTGGTGGGGTTGGGCTAGATTAATCCAAGTCGCCGCGAGGTAGCCGGTTGGTTACTTTGAAGCGAATTTTGTACGGACTTGGTTCGATGATTTGACTTGGTTCATTTGGTTGAGTAAGTTTGTACGAGCCGCCAATGAGAGGTTAACGGTAGGTTAATTTTCTTGTGGTGTGCGGATGATGTTTGAGAACTCAATAGTGTGCCAATGTACTTTTTATTTTTTGTGTGCATGGTTGTGTGTTGATTGGTTTGTCTGCCAATGAGCCTTTAGGTG
>NZ_MKXT01000076.1:0-3660 GCF_001913985.1 Corynebacterium sp. S5S1 | reverse complement strand
AAGCGTCGTATTTTATAGCCACTTCGTTCTAAAAATACCGGCTTGATGGGGATATCCCCATACCCCTTATGTTTTTGCTAACGCAAAAAATGAGTGGCTTAAATGCTAGCCACTCATAGTTAAAAACCGTTAAACCCAAGCGACCAAAAATGGTGGTCGCACATTCGTTTTTAAATTTTATGATCACTTCGTGTATAAAATTTAATGTACTCAAATTCAAAGTATAAATAATATAAAAATCAAAATTAGGATAATTACAATATCCCAAAATATACCTTTACCATCTTTTTCTAAAAAGTCTGGAATACTACCAATAATTAATCCAATTATAAATATAATTTTAACAAAGGTATTTATATAATCTAAAAACGTCCAATCAAACATCGAATTCAAAATGAATAGTAATATCCATGCAATTACCGCACAATTCATTATATTACTAGCAATTTTTTTATATATTGCGTGTTCATAATTTCTTTCTGAAAAAAGCATAACAACCACTCCAAATTATTTTAAATTCTAAAATCATTTTGCCAAAAAGTAATTTGTTTCCAAAAAGTAATTTGTTTCTGTAATTGTTTTTCATTTTCTCTTAAAGTCGATTTCATTAATTCAGTTAAATCAACTGGCGATATTTCTTTAATTAAGTTTTTATATTTATATTTAGCATGTCGTTCAAGTTTTCCCCATGTATCTTCTTCATGAATTAACATATAAACCATTGCTTGCTCTTTTATTTTTTCTAGTACAGTCCAATTAGGTTTTAATATATGCAAATCATCAAAACAGCTATTCCACATATCAACCATATTTCTTTTAAGCTCAATTTCTACACGCCATAAGTGTTCTGAATTAATTTCAATATCGGCATTATCTTTGCGTTCTTGCTTTTTATTATAAATTCGAATGAATCTATCACTATCACGTACACCAAAATATTTTGTTTCTGGTTTACCATTACGCCCATAAAATATAGTTTTCTTAACTGCTTTATCAGTCATTGTGTAATAATCGCTTAAATCTTCTTCAAAATCGAAAGCCAAATCTAATCTTGTAAATCCATCATCTTCCATGTAGCTAATTACATTGCGTTTTAACCAAAGCATTTCATCATACGTTAATTTATTAGGATTAAATTCAACACGCATATTACGTCTATCCCAACTATCTGCTCTCACTTTGTCATATTCGATATATACTTTTTCTTGAAGTGCTTTAGCTTTGAATTTGGTTTGTAGAATATCCCAAAGTCTAAATCGAGGCTCAACACTCATAAATTTTGATAATTGTTCTGCATTATCTTTATTAAGATTTCCAACAATTGTCATAGCGTCAAAACTTAAATTTGGTTGAGGGGTGGTAAAAAAATTACCACTAGTAGCCGGTTTTAGAAAAATTGTCTAAATCCTTATTTTGTAAGTAATTTGAATGATTTTCTTCAGTCATAAAAAATCGACTCCTTAATTTGTTTTAAGAAGTCGTCCATCCAAACGTCAAATGTAAATGTTGAAGTATAATCAAATATCGTTTAATATCTAATTATACAAAATTAACAAATAGCATAGTTAAGTATATTTGGATTTGTCGTTCCACAAACTTTGGTCGGGGAGTGGGCGACTTCTTTTTATTTGTTTATTAATATAACACTATCAGAAGACTTGGTCTAATCAGATCAGGTCTTTTTTATTTAAACATTTGTATTATCTGGTAGACAGTTAAAACTACTAGAACACCAAATACATACTTACTTGTTATAAAATTCTCAAATGCTTCTTTGAATTTCATATTATCAGCTCCAAATTATTCTAAACTACGTCCATTTTTCTCTTTCTGTTTATCTTTAATCATTTCTGACGGAACTGCAAAAACAAACATCAAGATGAATAATATAATTGCCATGTGCGGAATATCTTCTAAGAAATACCAACGCAAATGCCAATCAAACATCATATTGGCAGACATAACTGCATACTTTAAAAATAATAATGCTGCACAAATAAAAGCTAATCCATCTAACATTTTAGTTATAAATTTCAACTTCATTCTCCTTTTTTTATTTCACAATAACATGATTGCCTTATTCCAATTCCTCTATTTGTCGACGATTCTGCGCTCCTTAATAATCCTAAAGCTGTCCATCGGTCGATTTGATAGCTGACGCTATCCGACCGCTGGCGCTTTTAGTCTAATTAAGGGCTCTCATCGACAAATAGATTTTCTCGGCATAATAGCGTGCTTATCCTTAGAAAAAGACTTCGAATTTTTTTCTAATCCATTCATAAAGATAAATAAAACCACCTATCGCAACAATATAAGGTAATCCATAAGCAATATACCAAATAAATGTCATAAAGCCTTCAGACGCTTTAATTTTACTTGCTATTGCTTTTTGTAATATATCTATGTGTATAAAGTCCATAAAATCACTGCCAATAGTCATAACTAACGCAAATAGCATAAATACTAATAACATTGCTCCAAATCCACGATACATGAGTTTAATTCTTTTTTGATACTCTTCATGTGATGATCGCACTTCTTGTAGCATTCGTTCATTTTCATCACGTACCTTATAAATATCTCTGCCTATGATATTGGCTAATTCATCTGTATTTACCTTATCCAATTTTTCTTTAAGAATATTAGTAAACTCATTATGCACTTTAACACCATTATCTCGAAAATCCTTCGTCGCCCCTGTCAATTTCGATGTGATGTCCTTTTGTTCTTTCTCTCGTGCGTTCTGGTTCTCTTGTATCTCTGTTAGATACTTGATGATGAGCTTGTTTTGCTTTTTCAATTCTTCGATTTCTTGTCTTTCTAAGTTGTTCTGCGTTGTGTTCGACTGCGTCCCAATCGACTTCGAACTGGTCTGTGTACTCTGCGACTGGGTCTTTTTCTGATTCTCGTTTTTCTTCTCTCTCTCGTCTTTCAAACTCATATTCTAACGCCCCCTTATCGTAATCTTGTCCAAGGGTTTTGCCACGTACCCATTTATTTACGTTTTCCGGCTTATATGAGACGTTTTTGCCCCTTACCTTAAATTCTATACCTGATTCCTTTAAATGCTCTGAAAAGCTCTTAAAATCGCTTGTATGTTCTTTCGCATGTTCTATTTTTTCTCTCAAATCATCTTTCCAAGAATATTGGTATTTCTCTATCAATGATTTTTCGGCTTGTGTGTATCTCAATTTCGCCGTATCTCGTTCTGGCACACTCAAACCATGTTCTCGACAAATATCGTCATTGGCTTGTTTAACCAAATCTCTTTGTTGTTTATTACTTTGATATTTGCGTCCTGTTTCAAGGTCAATTGAATTAATTACAATATGATTGTGTACATGCTCTTTATCTGTATGCGTATAGATTGCCACTTGATGATTAGGTGCAATCTTTTCGGCTAGTTCTAAGCCAAGTTGATTACATTGTTCTGGTCTTACTTCGCCAGGCTTGAATGACTGTATAACTGTATGAGCTTGAATACCGTTTTCTTTGCCATATAACGCCCTAGTTTGCTTAAACGATGATTTCGCATAATCTATATCACAATTTAAGCCACTCTTTTCTTCTGCTCGCTTTTCTGCGTAATTGATTGCTCGACTTGCCGATTTGGTATTACCTAATTTAGTTGTTGCCATATCTCATCAAGCCTTTCACGTA
>NZ_MKXT01000027.1:0-26875 GCF_001913985.1 Corynebacterium sp. S5S1 | reverse complement strand
CGCACCCCAGCCGAAGTCATGACCAACGCCCTCACACAAACCGGTAGCATCAAACCAAACTAACCATCATCGTTGCAACGACCCCTAGAATCCGCCGCGCGCCCGTATACAACAAAAATCCCGACTCCGTGCTGTGTAGCAGGAGCCGGGATTTCCTCTGGCGGAGGATGTGGGATTTGAACCCACGAGGGGCGTGAACCCCGCACGCGTTCCAGGCGTGTGACATAGGCCGCTAGTCGAATCCTCCGAGAAGAAACATTAGCAGCCGTGGCAATTATTTTACCAATCGCCAGGTCAGGGGCTATTTTCGGCGATCTAAAGCTGTTTAGTATCGGATGATCCTTGGGCCGTGTACCTGTGGGCGGTGGCGGCCCGTGCGGTCGGAGTCCCATTTGGCTAAACCGGCGCGCGGGCGCTAAGGTATGGGACAGGATTCCGCGTGGCGTCCATCCTCTGAACTCCCCCAGGGCAGGAATGCAGCAAGGGTCAGGAGGCTCTGGCGGGTACGCGGGGTCCCCTTTTTGTATGGCGTGCGTTACTATTGGGGGCTAAAGTCGCCCTATACATGGAAGGTAGACATACGCATGTCGCTTCTTACTTTGGAATCGTCCGAGCTCGCGGAGCTCGCCGCCCAGGTCCGTAAGGACTACGAGGACCTTAAGGCTAAGGGTCTGAAATTGGATCTGACCCGCGGCAAGCCAGCGAAGGCGCAGCTAGACCTCTCCAATGACTTGCTCGCCCTGCCGGGGCTGGGGCGCTACACCGACGCGGCCGGAAACGACCTGCGTAACTACGGCAACCAAAAAGGCATCAAGGAACTGCGCGATATTTGGGGCGAGCTGACCAACATGGACCCCGAGCTGCTCGTAGCTGCAGACTCCTCCTCGCTGAACATCATGTTTGACCTGATTTCTTGGGCATTCCTCTTCGGAACCAATGATTCCGCACAGCCGTGGAGCAAGGAAGAAAACCTCAAGTGGATCTGCCCAGTGCCGGGCTATGACCGCCACTTTGCTATCACGGAGCAATTCGGTTTCGAGCTGGTGACGGTGCCGATGGAAGAGGACGGGCCGGATGTAGAGGCCGTCGAAAAGCTGGTGGCGGATCCGGCGGTCAAGGGCATGTGGGTAGTGCCGATGTTCGCTAACCCCACCGGCGCCGTGATTTCTGAAGACAAGGCCCGCCGCCTCGCCCGCATGCAGGCCGGTGCGCCGGATTTCCGCATCGTGTGGGATAACGCCTACGCCGTGCACACTTTGACGGAAGAATTCCCGGAAATCCTGCCGATTCTGGATATCGCCGCGGAAGAAGGCAACCCGAACCGCTTCTGGGCCATGTCTTCGACTTCGAAGATCACCTTCGCGGGCGCGGGCGTGGGTTTCTTCGGCACCTCGGAGGATAACCTCGAGTGGTACCTGGAGCACGCCGGCATCCGCGGCATCGGCCCGAATAAGATCAACCAGCTGGCGCACCACGAGTTCTTCGGCTCCGCCGATGGCGTGCGCGCGATCATGCGCCGCCACGCCGCGCTAATTAAGCCCAAGTTCGATGCCGTGCTGCGCATCTTGGACAAGCGCCTCGGCGAGTACGAGGTGGCGCAGTGGACCACCCCGAAGGGCGGCTACTTCATCTCTCTCGACGTCGTCGACGGCACCGCTAACCGCGTCTGGGAGCTCGCGCGCGATGCCGGCATCCTGCTCACCCAGGCCGGATCCGCCTTCCCGTATGGCCAGGACGACAATGACCGCAATATCCGCCTCGCCCCAACCCTGCCGCCGCAGGAGGAGGTTGAGGCGGCGATGGACGGCGTCGCTACCTGTGTGCTGCTTGCCGCCGTGGAGAAGCTGGGGGCCTAACATCAACGCCGACGAGTCTGCCCTGTGGCTGAGCGAGATTATCCCGGCCCCGCTGGAGTTCCGCTACGTCGATGAGCGCCGGCTAGGCCTTGCCTCGCTTGCCGACGCCCAATCGCTCGCCCTCACCACCACCTTCAACGCCACCGACACCGGCCTGCAGAGCCAGGACGACGGCACCGACGTGCGCTGCGAGCTGTTGACGGTGGCGCGCACCGGGCAGCCCGAGGTGGCCGCCGCCATCAACGCTGCGGCTGACACCTTCGAAAAGGCCGACGGCCTGCTGCCGGCGCAGCCGGGCGTGATGCTGCCGTCCATCCTCGACGTCCCTGACGTCACCGTGCACCACGGCCTGTTCATCGCGCCGTACCTGTGGGGCGGGCAGACCCCGCAATTTCGCGAGGAGGGCCGCCTGACCCTCATCTTGCAGCTGGTCATGCTGACGGATTCGGAATATGCGTTTGGGGTAGAAGAGGGCGTCGGCAAGCTGCAGGCGGCGGTGGCCGAGCAGGGCATTGACCTGCTGGACTGGTCGCGCGAGGGTTAGCCGGTAAACTGACTAACCGTGGCTTTATACCGGAAATATCGTCCAGCAACGTTCGCGGGGGTCGTGGGCCAAGAGCAGGTCACCACGCCGCTATCCGCCGCCCTTGATGCAGGGCGCATCAACCACGCCTACCTCTTTTCCGGCCCGCGCGGCTGCGGCAAGACCTCCTCGGCGCGGATTATGGCCCGCTCGCTCAACTGCGAGCACGGGCCGACCTCGACGCCGTGCGGCAAATGCGATTCCTGCGTCTCCCTCGCCCCCGGTGGCCCCGGCAACCTGGACGTGACGGAGCTCGACGCCGCCTCGCACAACGGCGTGGAGGACATGCGCGAGCTGCGCGACCGCGCCTACTACGCGCCGGCCGAATCGCGCTACCGCATCTTCATTATTGACGAGGCGCATATGATTTCGCCCTCCGGCGCTAACGCGCTGCTCAAGGTGGTGGAGGAGCCGCCGGAGCACGTCATTTTCATCTTTGCGACCACGGAGCCGGAGAAAATCATCGGCACCATTCGCTCGCGTACCCACCACTATCCCTTCCGCCTGCTGACCCCGCCGGCCATGAAGGGCCTACTGCAGCGCACCGTCGAGTCCGAGGGCGTGCAGGTCGAGGACGCCGTGTATCCCATGGTTATTGAGGCGGGCGGCGGTTCCCCGCGCGATACTTTGTCTCTGCTGGACCAGCTGCTGGCCGGCGCCGGGCCCGATGGCCTGACCTACGACCTTGCCCGGCCGCTTTTGGGTGTCACCGATGTCTCGCTGCTTGACGACGCCATCGAAACCCTCGCCAACCAAGACAAACCCGGCCTCTTCGCGATGGTTGACCACGTCATCGAGGCCGGCCACGACCCGCGCCGCTTCGCCGTCGATTTGCTCGACCGTTTGCGCGATCTGATGATTCTGCAGGCCGTGCCCGGCGCCATCGACGCCGGCCTCGTCTCCGCGCCCACCGACCGCGCCTCGGTGCTTACCGCCCAGGCGCAGCGCTTTTCTGGCCCGCAGCTGACCTACCTGGCCTCCACGGTCAACGACCGCATCAGCGACCTCACAGGCGCGACTTCGCCGCGCCTGCTGCTGGAAATCATGTGCGCGCATCTGCTTATCGGGTCCACCGGTCCGGCTGCTGCCGCGCCTGCATCCGCAGCGGCTCCCGCCCCCGCCCCCGCTCCTGCTGCCAACGCTGCCGCGGTCTCGCCCGCGCCGGCTGGTCCTGCGACCCCGGGCGGTGCTCCCGCGGCCAACTCTGCCGTCGCCGGTGCCCAAGACCCCCAGTCCGCCGCTGCTGCCATCATCGCTCGCCGCCGCGCCAAGTCCCAGGAACAGCAGGCTTCTGCCCCTTCTCCTGCTCCAACCCCTGCACCGACCGCCCAGCCGCAGCCGCAGGCCCCGTCCCAACCGGAATCGCAACCGGATGCGCAGCCGCAGGCGCAACCCGAGCAGCCGGCCGCCGCCGAGGCGCAAAGCACGCAGAAGCCTCAGGGCCAAGAGCCGCAACCGCAGCGGCAAGAGGCTGGGGACCCGTGGCAGCGTGAGCGGCAAATCCCGCAGGCAAAGGTGCCCGAGCAGCAATCGGCGCAGTCGGCGCAGAGCGAGGCACCGCACTCAGCGCCAGCTCAGGAGAAGCATCGCGAGCCACTGGAGAAACCCGTGCCGGCCCGCGCGGAGGAAACAGCGCCGGAAGCCGCGGCGCAGCCCGCATCGCAACCTGCCCCGCAAACGCAGGCGGCAGCCAAACCGGACGGCGACTTCGCGGAGGCCGTGAGGGAGAAATGGGTGGCGTTGAGGGGGAGCGTCGGCAAGCGGAATAAGGTGGCCGAAATCATGCTGGCCGAAGCCCGCGTGCTTGGCTTCCGCGATGGCGCCCTGACGCTGGGACATACCACCGGCGCGCTGGCCGAGCGCATCAATGCGCCCGCCAATAATGCCGTCATCGTGGAGGTGCTCAAGGAAGAGTTCCAGCGCGATGTGGCCGTCAACTGCGTGGTGGGTACCGACCCGAAGACCGCCGGTTTCGATGCGCCGCGGCCGCCACAGCGCAAGGAAGCCTGGACCCCCAATCAGCCGGCGCGCGAGCCTGCCGACGACCAGGAGGCGGAGAGTAAACCGGAAATGCCCGGGTGGCGTTCGCGCATCGCACGGGCGACGCAGGCTGCCAAGCAACGCGATGAATCGCAGTTCAGCAATGGCGTGCCGCTGCCGCCCGAGCCTGAGCCGGACTTTGCCGCTCCGCCCGAGGAGCCGCCGGCCTACACCCGCGACGACGAAGAGCGCGACATGATGGAGGCTGCACAGTCCACCGGCGAGATGGATCATCGCAGCGCTACCGAGGTAGCTATGGAGCTGCTGGAGCGCGAGCTGGGCGCGCGGCGTGCCTAACCGGCAAGCACGGTACACTCGGGCGGTAGCGAAATTTACAGTTGATTTAGAAAGGAATCGACATGGCTGACCAAGACCCAATGCAGCAGGCAAATGACATGAACGACCTCATCGCGCAGGCCGCGCAGGTACAGGCGGATCTGCAGAAGGCGCAGGAAGAAATCCTTGCCACCAACGTCGAGGGCCAGGCAGGCAATGGCCTGGTTAAGGTGACCATGACCGGCGGCGCCGAGCTCGTGGACCTGCAGATCGATAAGTCCGTCGTGGACCCAGAGGACGTCGATACCTTGCAGGACTTGGTCATGGGCGCGTTCAAGGAAGCGCATGCTGCGGCCGGCCGCCTGGCACAGGAGAAGATTGGCCCGCTGTCCCAAGGCATGGGCGGCCAGGGCGGCCCGTCTTTTGAGGATGTCTTCGGCGGCAACCAGTAGCCCGCGCGATACGATAAAAGGCCGTTGCCCCGCGTTGGGGCCGCGGCCTTTTGCTGATTTTGGGAGTAATTGATGTTTGAAGGACCTCTGCAAGACCTCATCGACGAGTTTTCGCGCCTGCCGGGCATCGGCCCGAAGTCGGCGCAGCGCATCGCGTTTCACGTTTTGCACATGGAGCCCGAGGACATCGAGCGGCTACAAAACGCGCTGGGCGCGGTGCGCGATGGCGTGACCTTTTGCCGCATCTGCTGCAATATATCCCGCGAGGATGTCTGCCGCATCTGTATTAATTCGCAGCGCGACGCCTCGACCATATGCGTGGTCGAGGAGCCGAAGGATATCCAGGTCATCGAGCGCACCGGCGAGTATGAGGGCCGCTACCACGTCTTGGGTGGCGCGCTGGACCCGCTGGCGAATGTAGGCCCGCGCGATTTGAATATTTCCACGCTGCTGCAGCGCCTGGGTGGCGTGCTGCCAGACCGCGAGCTGGCGGATTCCACCCCTGAAGCCCCGCTTTACGACGCCACCCCCACCATCCACGAAGTCATTCTCGCCACCGACCCCAATACCGAGGGCGAGGCCACCGCCGCATACCTGGTGCGGTTGCTGCGTGACTTCCCTGATTTGAAGATCACCAGATTGGCCTCCGGCATGCCGCTCGGAGGCGATTTGGAGTTCGTGGACGAGCTCACCTTGTCGCGTGCGCTTTCTGGCCGCCTGACCATTTAGCACGTTGGCGCCCCAGCCAGTGGCACGCGTGCGTGCACGGGCGTGCGCGGGTGAGCGCGGGTTAGGGCACGGCGGCCGTGGGACCGTTTCGTGCGCGGCCGGTGAACACCGGCGGCCCGTGTGCTCTGCTCGCCTTCCCGTCAACCGCGCTGGTGGGCGGGAGCCAGGCGATTCGGCCGTTGACGCGCGCCATCCGTCCGCGACCCGGCAGACCGTTGATGGAGTTGTGATACGGGCAGAGCAAGGCCATGTTTTCGGGGTGGGTGAGGCCGCCGCGGGAGTATTCGATGAGGTGGTGGGCTTGGCATTCGGCGGCGGGGCGTCGGCAAGCGGGCCAGGCGCAGCGGGCGCCTTCAGCCTCGAGCATGCGACGCTGTTTAGGGGAGGCCTGCCGGGTGCGGTAGAGGTTGACGGGGCCGCGCTCGGGGTGGATGAGCGTGAAAAGGCCGGCGCCGGCAAGGGTGCGGCGGACGAGTTCGGTGCCGGTGATGGTAGCGCCGTTGGTGAGGGCGAGGCGGACGTCGTCACCGTCGCCGGCCAGGATTTTCAGGTAATCCGGCAGCTCGATGATGACATTGGTGGTCACGGTCGCGGGCGCGGCGGCGCGGGAACCGGTGAGCCAGGCCAGCGGGTCGGATTTGGCGGCGGCCCAAATATCGGCCATCTGCGCGGCGGGGCCGGTGAAACTCAGGGTGGTTTTCTCGCCGTGCATGATGCGGCGGCCGCCGTCTTCGCGCTCGGGCGGCGGGTTGATTTCGCGCAGCAGCCGAGTCGCCGCGCGCGAGACCTGCGCGGTGGTTCCGGCGGTAGCGCATAGCTTCTCGCGAAATTGCCAGCGCTTGGTGGGGTCAGAAATGCCGCGCGAGCGGCGGGCGATGAGCGCGAGGGTCTCCAGGCTGTGTTGGTTGCGGCGCGCGGCGGCCAGGGCGCGGGATTGGTAGCGCGAGTGGCTGGTGGGAGAGAGGAAGGCCGCGGCGGTGCGGCGCACGGTGCGCGCTTGATCCGCGGGCAGGGGCAGGCTGGAGGCGGCGTGGGCCTCTTCGAGAAGGTCCACGCCGCGCTTAGCGATGTCGCCCAGCTGCTCCAATAACGTCATGCCCCGCAGCCTATGGGCGGGGGCAGGCGGCTACAAGGGCAGGCGGCCGAGCCTGTGGATAACTCGGGGTTTCTGGGGCTGCTGGGCGAAGTTATCCACAGGTTTTGGCCTATCTTTGGGAGCGCGGGGGCTCAGAGGCGTTGAAACGTTCGACGCGCAGGCGGTCCACGGCCGGGATCTCAATCGGCTCGAGGTCCGCGAGGGCCACGCCCATCGCTTGGGAGAGGAGGAGATCGGCCAGCTGCGGGTTTCGGGCCAGCGCCGGGCCGTGCATATAGGTGGCGATGACGCTGCCTTGGACGGCGCCTTCGTAGGTGCGCTGGGCGGAGCCGTCGCTGAGATCGGCGGTGGCGGTCTGGTCGGCATTGCCATTGCCGCGGGTGAGCGTGCCGAGCGGCTGCGCGGAGGGGCCGAGGATGGTGGCACCCAGGTGGTTTTCAAAGCCGGTCAGCGGTTCGGTGAGGTCCGCGGTGACTCCGGCGCGGGTGGGCTCGGAGGCCACCTCGCCGATGGCGCGGTCCTGCATGCCGGCCGTGGTGGCGTCGAGCAGCCCGACGCCGTCGATAATGCGGCCGGAGGCGCGGAAGGATTCGCCGAGGACTTGCAGGCCGGCGCAAATGGCAAAGACGGGGCGGCCGGCGTTAGCGGCGCGGGTGAGGCCGCCATCAGAAATCAGGTGGTCTGCGGCCAGGATCTGCGCGGTATCTTCGCCGCCGCCGAGGGTGTAGATATCCAGTGTTTCGGGCACGGGCTCGCCCAAGCGGATGGGGTGAATCTCCGCCTCGAAGCCGCGCATGCGGGCGCGCTGGCGCAGGACGAGGGCGTTGCCGTCGTCGCCGTAGGTACCGAGGACGTCGGGAAGCACTAGGCCGATATTAAGCATTGGTGGCCTCCTTGGAAAGCGCCTTCTTCAAATCGCGGAAGGCGGTGTAGTTGGCGAGGACCTCGATGCGGCCCTCCGGGCAGGCGGCGAGCGCGTCCATCGGGTTCGGGATGAGCTCGTGGGAGATATCGGCGTAAACCAGGCGCACGGCCAGGTCGGTGCCGCGCTCGCCGGCGGCCTTGACGCTTAAGCCATTGAAGCCTTCGAATTTCACGTCCCAGAGCCAGGACATGTCGATGCCATCGGCCACCTGGCCATTGGTGGCGATGACCAGGCCATCGGCGCTGCGGTCCACCATGGATAGCGCTTCTTGCCAGCCGGCCGGGTTCTTGGCCAGCAGCAGGCGAATTTCGCGGCCCTTCCAGTGGATAGTGGAGTAGCGGCCGGCGACATCGTCGATGCCCTCGGCGGCCGCAATGGCCTTATCTAGGTCCACACCGAAGCCGGCTACGGCCGCGGCGATGGCCTGGGCGGCGTTGCCACGATTGGCGCGGCCGGGCAGCGCCAGGTTCAGCGGGCGCTTGGCGGTGGGGGTGATAATGCCATGCTTATCGACGCCCCAGGTAGGCTGCGGCCGGCGGAATTCGCGGCCGTCGGCAAGCGGCTTAACGGCATACCAGTCATCCTCGGTGCGCACGACGTGCCCGCCGGTACGCGGGCAGGTGACGGAATCGCCGAGCCAGCCGGCGCCGGCCGAGACCCAAATGACATTCTTAGCGTCGTAGGCCACGGAGGTCATGAGCACGTCGTCGCAGTTGGCGATGACGAGCATGTCTGGGTGGGCCTCCACGGCGCCGCGCAGCGCGCGCTCAATCTTGTTGATTTCGCCCACGCGGTCCAGCTGGTCGCGGGTGAGATTAAGCAGAACCAGAACCTGCGGGTTGAGGCTATCGGCCACGTGGGGCACGTGGAGCTCGTCCACCTCGAGCACGAGGTGGGAGGCGTCTTTGCCGGCCATGAGCGCGGAGATGATGCCGGCGTCCATGTTATCGCCGCCGTCGTTGGTGGCTACGGTGTGCTCGGCGCGAACCGCGGCGGCCAACATACGAGTGGTGGTGGACTTGCCGTTGGTGCCGGTAACCAGCACAGCTGGGCGCCCACCGCCCAGGTTGGTCATGATGGAAGGGTCAATGGCATTGGCGATTAGACCACCGATCATTCCGCCGGCGCCACGGCCGGTGGCGCGGGAAGCGGTGGTGGCCAGCTTCGCGGCGGTAGTGGCGGTGGTGGTGCGCAACTTCTTTAACGCACCTGGGACTCTAAAACTCATGTCCCCTAGGGTAGTCGGGCGGGCGGCCTAGTCGTTCTTTTTCCCCGCCGAGCCGCCAGAATTTCGGCGGCCTCTGCCACGACCACCGCGGCCGCCGCGGCGCCGGCGACGCTTCTGGTTCTTGCCGCCGCCCTTTTTGTTGTTCTGAGACGAGCGGTGGGCCCGCGGCGCTGGTTTAGTGGATTCAGGTTCGGGCTCGGCGTCTTCGATGCGCGTGAGGGCGTCAAGAAACGCGGCGTCCGACATCAGCGGGATGCCCTTGCGGTGGGCGTGCATGGGTTTGCCCACCAAGTCCGTGGTGACATTGCAGACCACCAGCGAGGACTCGCGGGTAAGCTTCTCGGAATAGTTGAGCTCTTCGCGCATGAGCGCGGCGATGATGGTGTCTGGGTCCTCGAGGATTTCCGGTGCGACCACGATTTCCATGCCGCGGCGCAGCTCCTTGCCCGGTTCGTATTTGCCGGGGTTGTGGTGCTGGACGGGGGCCTCGGCGGCGTCGACGCGCACGTGGGAGCGTTGCAGGCCGAAGCGATCGGCGCGCACGTCCTCAGGCGCATAGCTGCGCACCGTGCCGCCTTCTTGCTTGCGGTAGAGCGCGATGAGCAGCTCGGTGTCCTCGCGCGAAGTTTCCGTCTCGGGGCGGGCGGCTCGCTCCACCGAGGCCTGCGGCGTGGAGTCTAGGCCGCTCTGCTTGGCGACGCCCCCCAGCCGCACATCATTTGCCCGCACTTGCTGCGCGTAGGAGGTGGCCAAGGTATCGATGATGCGGACGGGCGTGGGGACGTGCCCGACCTTTTGGCGGCGCCGGCGGCCCTTATTGCGGCCGCGGTTGCGCGCCCGGTTTTGGCGCGCGGCGGCCATCATGGCGCGGCGGGCCTCGGCGACGAGAAAGCCCCAGGTATAGGGGAGATCGTGGACGATGAGCGTGCGGCCGTCGATAAGCTTGTCTAGCGATTTAAGGATCTTGCCAAAAGCTGGCGCCTGCTCAATATCGGTGGTGCTCAGCCCGTGGAGGTGACGCGGCCCGGCGTCGATATCGGGCTTGAGGACGGTGTGGAAGAGCTGGCCTTGTTCGCCGGCGTCGTTGAAAGCAATGGCGTCGATAGTCACGATGCGTCCAGTGCTGGGATGGATGCCGGTGGTCTGCAGGGTGAGCGCTACGTAGGGGTAGTCGGCTGCATCGGTGGACGAGTCGGCCTGCTGCGGCTGCTGCGGCTTCTTGTTAGCCGCTTCCGGCGTGGCAGGCCGCTCGTGACGGGCAGGTGGGTGCGGCTTCGGCTTCGGTTTTGGCTTGGGCTTTGCGGCATCCGGTTCGCCGGACGGTCGCACCGCGCGGCGCGGCCGAGTGCGTCGCTGTTCTGCGCCCGGTTTGGGCGTTGTGGACCTGGCCGCGTGGCGCGAAGCCACCGTCGCGGGCGACGGCGCTGGGACCGACGCCGGCGTGTGCTGCGGGGAGGGGCCAGGTGTGTTGTTCATTAAACTCAGTGTAGTATCCCGCATTTCGTGCAGGGGGACAGGGCGCGCCGCTTAATTTTCGGCGACGATGACAATGACCTTCGGCGGAGTCGTTGGCTCCTCGGGCTCCTCAGGCCGCCCGGGTTCCTCCGGCTCTGGCGTTGGCTCGAGCTCGGAACCTGGGATAGTGGTATCCGGCGCCGGCTCAGGCTCGGACTCCGAGGTCAGCAACGGAGACGTCGTCGTAGGCGCGGTTGACTCCGAGGGCTTTGGTTCCGAGGACGCAGGCTTTGAAGATTCGGGCTCGGGCTGTGCCGAAGTGGACGTAGAGGACGCAGAGGTAGGCGTAGACGGGTCTGCAGCCTGGGTCGGCTCAGACGTTGGCTCGCTCGTAGCAGAACTGGTGGCGGAGCTGGAAGGCTCTGTGGTCTGCTTTTCCGTCGAGGCTGCGGTGGTGGTTTCAGCCGTCGTTTTCTCGGAAGTTGTCTTTTCCGAGGTAGACGTGCTTGAGGTCGGCAGATCGGACGGCTCGGCAGGCGAGGATGCCGCAGAGGACGGCTCCGCAGATGTCGTGCTCTTCGTGGACTCGGTGGTCTGGGAAGGCTCTGCAGACTGGGAGGACGAGGAGGTTGCGGTCGACGCCTTGGCCGCTACCTGGGGTGCGAGTGCAGAGCTGGAGGATGGCGTCGAGGCAGGCGTGGTCCGAGACGGTGCCGGGGCCGGGGCTGAGGTTCGGGCTGAGTCGACGTTGTCGGCTGCGGCACCGGCGGCAGCAGCGGCGGCGGAGGCGGCGCGAGAAATCGCGTGGGAATTGTCGCCGTGGTGGCTGTCGCGGGGTTCGCTGTGGTGGCCACGTCGGTTGTCGGAGGCAGGGGCGTGGGTCTGGGAATGGTCAGCGTGAGGAGAGTGCGTCGCGCTGGGCTTTTTCGTGGTCTGCGAAGGGTAGGTGTGGTGGTGCGGTGTTGGAGAGGAGGGGGCGTCGGCAAGCGGGGGCTGGGGCGAGGTATCGCTGGTGGGGCCGGCATCGTGGATGCGCGGCGTGGCGGGGTGCGCGGGGCGCTTGGGGCCATTGCCGTCGAAGTGGGAAGAATGGTTGCCTTCCGGAGCGGGCGCGGTGGAAGGCGCGTTGGAGTCCGAAAGGGCTTCGTCGTCGCTCAGCAGGTTGGTGGCCACGGTGGCACCGCCACCAACGAGCACGGCGACGCCGGCTGCGGCCAGCAGGTTCGAGGTCACAGCACCGGAAGCACCAACAGCACCGGCAGCAGAGGTGACGCTGAAACCGCTGGTTGCGGAAGCGCCGGCGGTAGTGGCGCCGGCAGTAGTGCCGCCGGGAACAGCGGGTGCGGCCTGTGCGCGGGCTGCGGTGGCCGCGGACATGATGGCGGCGCCACCGGCGACAATGCCTAAGACTAGGCCGGCGTGGTGCTTATTGGCGGCGTTGTGCGCGTAGATGGTCAGCGCGGGACGGTCATCGGCGTTGTAGTGGAAGTAGCCGTGGGCAATGGCCAGGCGGCCAGATTTGGTGCAGTCGAGTACGGCGGGGGCAATCTCGCGGGCGGCGTCTCGCGGGAGGGAGCCTAAGAAGGTGCTATTGACATACACATCAACGGCTTTTTGACGCAGGAAACCACGGGTGCGCAAAGTAACGAGGTAGTGCTCGTCGGTTTGCGGAAAGCCGGTGACGTCCTTGGAAAACTCCGTCATCGTGGCGGTGGTCTCGCCGGGCAGCATGGTCCAGCGCTGCGCCGGCGGGTTATTGGCGGGGATGCACAGGTGCGGTGCCGGCAGGAGCAGGTTGAGCGTGGGCCATTCTTCGCCGGAGGCGTCCGTCATGCTCACATGGGCGGTGGCGTGCGGGTGCAGGCCGGCGCTGAGAATCCAGTCAAAGAGGGCATAGGCCTGGGAGTCGGCGGCGCTGAGGTGACCCACAAGCGAGTCATCGATCCGAACCGCGAAGCCTTCCTGGGCGGTGCGGGGACCGAGTTCCGCGGAGAAATAACCGCCTTCCGCGGCGGTGGACTCGAGCAATTCGCTGAAAACTTCTGGCGAAACATCCCCGACGGGCAGATTATGGATCACGCCAAAACCGTGGTCAGGGACCACGTAGGTGGCGGAATCCAGCGAAGTCATTGGGGCCTTTCCAAGAGAAACAGTAGTTACTTCGTATCTTAAGCACCGCTAGGGGCGATTTCCAGTTTCCCAACCCGGTTTCCCAACCCGGCGAGAAAGGGGTGTTATCCTGCCCCAAAAGTTTCTACAGAAAAGTTTCTACAGAATAAAAATAAGTACGGCGATAAGCGCTGCAATTACCAGTAGGGCAATGAGGGCAGGCCACCACTGGCGGTGTGGTGCGGAGTCATCGATGCTTATGGCGCGGAAGCTCGTGGTTTCGAAGGTTTCGGTGGCGGCGGGGGAGGTAGGGGTGGCGTCGGCAAGCGAGGCTTCCTTCGAATCCGGCAGCGGCGCACCCGCATAGATACTGAGTACCCGGCCGGTGCTGCGCGGCGCATGGTAGGCGTGGGCTAGGGTTATGCCCTGCTTGGCGATGTCCACCCCTTCCAACCGCCCCAGCCACCGCGGGCCCAGGTAGGCATCGGTGCCGGAACCGGTGGTGCTGGGTGAGAGCGTCACCAACACGTGCATGCGGGCCTGGGCGGGAATATCCAGATCTGCGGGGAGATCGGTGATATTGATGGGCGGGGCATAGCCCAGCATTGTCCACGGGCCCGCTGGCGGATTATTCGCCGGCAGGCAAAGGCCCGGCCGGGGCAGCAGCAGTGACAGTGAGCCATCGGGCTGCGGCGCGGCGGTGGCTGCAGGGGTGAGCCCGGCGCGAAATAGTAGATCTATTTCGGGATACTCGGCGCGGTCGGCACTGGTGATGTGCCCGATGGGGGAGTCGGTGCGCACCTCCAAGCCACCGTCCTGACGGGGCGCCAGGGTGACGGTGAACTCTTGGTTTTCCTTCGTCTGCGCACCATAGATGGGCAGGGCCTGCACGGCGCCCAAGCCGCGGTGCGGAATGAGGTAGGTAGAAGAAGGCATACCCACCCTTCTACCACGCCGGGGCGCGGCACTGGTGTGTAGCACCGGCGACTGGGCTCAGGCTAGGGCGCGGTTGACGGCGGAGTTAATCGCGTTAATGGAAGCCCGCGTGGTGGAGCCGGCGATACCGGCGCCCCACACCTTGCTCTGGTTGACGTCGGCAGCGATATAGCAGGCGGCCTCGGCGTCGTCACCGGCGGAGCGGGACTGCTGGGAGTATTCCATAACCTCGAAGTCGATGCCCAGGGATTCCAGCGCGTTGGCATACGCCGCGATGGGGCCGTTGCCGGTGCCGGAGATGGTGGACTTTTCCCCGCGGAAGGCCACCGTGGCGGTCACGGCGACGTCACCGTCAGAGGCCGGGGAGTTGTCCATGTGGAAGGCCTCCACGGCCAGCGGGGTCTCGCGGTCCAGGAATTCGGTGGCGAAGATGTCCCACATATTCTTGGAATTGACCTCGCCGCCCTCGGAGTCGGTGATTTCTTGTACCACGGTGGAAAATTCTGCTTGCATGGCGCGCGGCATATTGATGCCGTGGTCGGTCTTCATGATGTAGGCAACGCCGCTCTTGCCGGACTGGGAGTTGACGCGGATGACCGCCTGGTAGTTGCGGCCCAAGTCTTTGGGATCGATGGGCAGGTAGGGAACCTCCCAGGTGGCCTCGCGCAGTTCTTCCCACGAGACCTCGGTATTGTTCGCGCCGGGGCGGATGGTGGCCGCCAGCGCATCCAAGCCCTTGTTGATGGCGTCTTGGTGGGAACCGGAAAAGGCGGTAAAGACCAACTCGCCGCCGTAGGGGTGGCGCTCTGGCACGCGCAGCTGGTTGCAGTATTCAACGGTCTCGCGAATCTGCGGCAGATCGGAAAAATCGATCTGTGGGTCCACGCCCTGGGTGAGCATGTTCAGGCCCAAAGTGACGAGATCGACGTTGCCGGTGCGCTCGCCGTTGCCAAACAGGCAGCCTTCGATGCGGTCCGCGCCGGCCATAAAGCCCAGCTCGGCGGCGGCGATTCCCTCGCCGCGGTCATTGTGCGGGTGCAGGGAGAGCACGATGTCTTCGCGGCGGGCCAGGTTGCGGTGCATCCACTCGATGGAATCGGCGTAGACATTGGGTGAGATCATCTCCACGGTGGAGGGCAGGTTGATGATCACTGGGTTATCAGGGGAGGGGTCCATGATGTCCACGACCTCATCGCAGACCTCGCGGGCAAAGTCCAGCTCGGTGCCGGTGAAGGATTCGGGGGAGTACTCCCAGCGCCACGTGGTGTCTGGGTAGTCCGCGGCGATGGATTTGATGAGTGCGGCGGCGTCGGTAGCCAGCTTCTTAATGGCGGGCTTGTCCTTGCGGAAGACCACATGGCGCTGCAGCTTCGAGGTGGAGTTATAGAAGTGCACGATGACGTTCTTGGCGCCCTCGCAGGCCTCAAAGGTGCGGCGGATCAGGTGCTCGCGGGCCTGGACTAGTACCTGGATGGTGACGTCATCGGGAATCTTATTGCCCTCGATGATTTCGCGGACGAAGTTGAAATCCGTTTGGGAGGCGGACGGGAAGCCGACCTCGATTTCCTTGTAGCCCATCTTGACCAGCAGGTCGAACATGCGGTGCTTGCGCTCTGGGCTCATGGGATCAATCAGCGCTTGGTTGCCATCGCGCAGATCCACCGCGCACCACTGTGGGGCGTGCATGATTTTCTTACTGGGCCACGTGCGGTCCGGCAGGTCGATGTCTTCCACCTCGACGGCGAAGGGCTGGTAGCGCTCGTGGGGCATGGCCGAGCCGCGCTGCTTATTCCACGCGGGCTGGCCTTCGCGGCGTGGTCCGTTAGGGGTGGTGATATCGCGAGGGGCGCTGATAAAAGAGTCAGTGGGGGGCATGGTGGTGCGGTTTCCTTGTCTGTGGTGTCTGTGGGAGACGGCCAGCTGGGCTTGGGTAGCCGGACTCCGCGACGGGGCGCTGGCCAGTACTTAGGCCGAAATCCCGCCGCGGCAGATAAGGAGTAGGTCAATCCGCTGTGTCATATCGGTCACACTACAGGCTCTCTCACTATGTGACAAGAAATTTCATTCAATGAGACGCGGTGGCGGTGCGGTACTATGCTTTTCGTGTCTACAACCCGCCATGCCGTACCTAACTCGCCATCCTTACTGCGCTCCTTGTGGGCGCCTGCCGCGCTCGTTGCGCTCATCGGAGCCGCGGTGCGCGTAGGCATGCTCGCGACGGTGGCCGCCGCGCAGGACGATAAGCTCTGGGGATTGCTTAATAAGTGGGACGCCAAGCACTACGTAGAAATTGCCCGCGGCGGGTACTTCGGTGCGGATATCTCTACGGATGGGCCGGTCCACGAGACGACCATGGCCTTCTTTCCGGGCTTTCCTTTCCTCGTGCGTGCGATAAGCGGCATCCTGGGAACCGGCGAGGCCGGCACCGCTATTGCGCTTAACGTGCTCTTTAGCATCGCGCTGGCCGCCGGTGTGATGGCCTTGGCCGCGCAGATGGGCATGGGCAAGTGGGCCCAAGTGCTCAGCGCTGTAGTGGTAACCAGCGCACCGATGTCCATCGTGTTTTCCATGCCGTATACCGAGGCGCTCTTTGGGGCGCTGGCCATCTGGGCGGTAGTGGCGCTGGTGGGCGAGCGCTGGTGGGCCGCCGCGGCGTATATCTTTGTGGCCGGGCTCGTGCGCCTTACCGCGGTGGACCTCGTTGCGGTCTTTGGGCTTATGGTGCTGCTGCGGGCCCGAAAGGACTGGCGAGCCTGGGCCGCGGTGGCGTTTTCCGTCGTGCCGCTGGTGGGCTATTTGTGGTGGTCGAGCAGCCACTTAAAAGAGGTTGGCGGTTACTTTGGCATTCAGAAGGAACATTGGAATTCCGGCTTTGATGGCGGCAAAGCTACGGTTATCTGGCTATGGGAGACGCTCACTGGAGCCACCAATGGCGGCTACTTGCTCAGCGCCGGCGTAATGATCGCTGCTCCGGTATGCCTGGTGTTAGCGTGGCGCCGCCTTCCGCTGGCGGCCTGGTTATTTTCCGCCGTCCTCATGGTCAATGTGCTGCTTTCTGATGGCATCATGCACTCGCGGCCCCGGCTGCTCCTGCCGGCAGTGATCGTGTTGTTGCCGTGGGTGAAAAAGGGGGCTTCGGCAAGCGTGGCGGTTATTGCCTGGGCCCTGTTCGGCGCGTGGTTTTCGGCCTATATGCTCGGCGTATTTGAGTGGGCCATCTAGCCGCGCTGGCTCACCGGGCTGCGGGAGAGCACGATGGTGGATAGCACCATGACGGTCAGGGCGATGAGCATAATTGCCCAACCGACGGCCGTATCGATGAGGAATTTCTCTCCCAGCACCATGTAACCCAAACCAAAGGCCACGATGGGCTCAAAGATGGTCATGGCCGGCAGAGAATGAGCCAGGGGGCCGGCGTTGAAGGAATATTGCTGGACTACCGTGCCCGTGAGTGCGAGGCCGATGAGACCGTAGAACTGCCAGCTCGCCAATAGGGTGGTGAGCCCTTCGTGGGTGAAAATATCCACCACGGCCTTCGAGAGCAGGGCGACGAAGCCATAAATAACGCCGCAGGCCGTGCCCAATGCCAAGGGGCGCTGATCTGGTAGCTTTGCGGCCGCTGCGCCGAGGATTGCGAGGGTGGCCAACCCCACGAGGAGCGCCGGCCACCAATCGCTCCATTCTGGGCGGGGATTGCCGGCAACCGGTCGGCCGTAGATGACCATGATGCCCACCGCGATGGTCAGCGCAATGGACCAGAAAACTTCGTGGAAGGGCATCTTGCGGCCGGAGTACCACGCCGATAGCGGCAGGGTAAACATTAAGGACAGCACCAAGATGGGCTGGACGACCAGCAAGGTGCCGAAGCCGAGCGCGATAACCTGCAGGCCATAGGCGCCAATCGCGGCCGCGGTGCCCACCCACCACAAGGGATTAGACATGGCGGCGCGCATGACCGAATCATCGGCGTCGAGAGCAATGCGGTGGCGGATGACCGTGCCCCAAGCAACCGTCAGCGCGGATGCGAGCGCGAAAAAGATGGCGAGAAGGTTGCTTAACACCCGCTCAACGGTAGTAAAGATTCCTGTTATATGCATATTCTCCGCTGCAGGGCGCGCGTTTTCACTATGGGGGTTGGCTGGCGCATGGCGCGCTTTACACTCGGGGCGTGTGAATAAAAAGCAAGCATTGTCTAGGAATTATGATGAGGACTAGACCCCTGCGGGGTAGCATGGGTCTTTGACTAATGACTGACAGGTATTTCTGGCGGTGTGCGGACGCGCACCCCAGGGATGCCTTAAAAGACGAAAGGCGGCATCCTTACCGTGGCCCTGATCGTGCAAAAATATGGCGGCTCATCCCTCGAATCCGCAGACCGCATTCGCGCCGTTGCGGAGCGCATCGTGGCCACCAAGAAGCAGGGCAACGACGTTGTTGTGGTGTGCTCCGCCATGGGCGATACCACCGATGAGCTGCTCGACCTTGCCGCCCAGGTCAACCCCGTGCCACCACGGCGCGAAATGGACATGCTCCTGACCGCGGGCGAGCGCATTTCCAATGCGCTGGTGGCCATGGCCGTGGAATCCTTGGGTGCCCATGCCCAGTCCTTTACCGGTTCCCAAGCCGGCGTGCTCACCACCGAGCGCCATGGCAATGCCCGCATCGTGGACGTCACTCCGGGCCGTCTGACTGAAGCACTGGATGAGGGCAAGATCTGCATCGTCGCCGGATTCCAGGGAGTTAATAAGGAATCGCGCGATGTCACCACGCTGGGCCGCGGCGGTTCCGATACCACCGCGGTGGCGCTAGCAGCCGCGCTGAATGCGGACGTGTGCGAGATTTATTCCGATGTCGATGGCGTATATACCGCAGACCCGCGCATCGTCCCGGACGCGCAGAAGCTAGACAAGCTCTCCTTCGAGGAGATGCTGGAGATGGCCGCGGTAGGTTCCAAGATTTTGGTTCTGCGCAGTGTGGAGTATGCCCGCGCGTTCAATGTACCCTTGCGAGTTCGCTCGTCTTATTCAAATGACCCCGGCACTCTAGTGACCGGATCGATGGAGGATATTCCTGTGGAAGAAGCAGTGCTAACTGGTGTAGCAACCGATAAGTCCGAGGCAAAGGTCACCGTCCTTGGAATCCCGGACCGCCCCGGGGAGGCAGCGAAGGTTTTCCGTGTCATTGCCGATGCAGAGATCAATATTGACATGGTCTTGCAAAATGTCTCCTCCCTGGAGGATGGCACCACCGATATCACCTTCACCTGCCCGCGTGCCGACGGCCCACGCGCCATGGAGCTGTTGACCAAGCTGAAGTCCGAGGGCGGCTGGGCCAATGTGCTTTACGACGACCAGGTGGGCAAGGTCTCCCTCGTCGGCGCCGGCATGAAGTCCCACCCGGGCGTGACCGCCGAGTTTACCGAGGCCCTGCGCGATGTCGATGTCAATATGGAGCTTATCTCCACCTCCGAAATCCGCATCTCCGTGCTCACCCGCGAGGCCGACCTGGATAAGGCAGCTCGTGCGCTGCACGATAAGTTCCAGCTTGGCGGTGAAGAAGAAGCCACGGTTTATGCTGGAACCGGACGTTAAATACTCAAAATCAACTACAGAGGATTTTTAAGTCATGACCACTGTTGCAGTCGTAGG
Source organism: Corynebacterium sp. S5S1 (assembly GCF_001913985.1). Lineage (NCBI taxonomy): Bacteria > Bacillati > Actinomycetota > Actinomycetes > Mycobacteriales > Corynebacteriaceae > Corynebacterium > Corynebacterium sp. S5S1. The sequence goes on along the minus strand of NZ_MKXT01000027.1, from coordinate 7,542 downwards.
CGCTACCGGCCAGGTCGGCCGCGTTATGCGCTCCATCTTGGAAGAACGCAATTTCCCGGCGGATAAAGTGCGCTTTTTCGCCTCGTCTCGCTCCGCCGGCACCGAGCTGGAATTCCGCGGCGAGCAGATTACCGTAGAAGACCTCGCTGAGGTCACCGAGCAATCCGTTGCAGACGTTGATATCGCCTTATTCTCTGCCGGCGGCTCCACCTCTAAGCAGTGGGCGCCGGTATTCGCCGCGGCCGGCGCGACCGTGGTGGATAATTCCTCGGCCTACCGCAAGGACCCAGAGGTTCCCCTCATCGTTTCCGAGGTCAACCCCGAGGCAGCCAAGAACACCCCGAAGGGCATCATCGCGAACCCGAACTGCACCACCATGGCTGCCATGCCAGTGTTGAAGGTCCTCCACGATGCCGCTGGCCTGAATAAGCTCCACGTGTCCTCCTACCAGGCGGTGTCTGGCTCCGGTCTGGCCGGCGTGCAGACGCTGGCCGCGCAGGTCTATTCCGTCGGTGATCACAATGTGGGCTTGGTCCACGACGGCTCCGCGCTTAATGACGAAGACTTTGGCCCGTACGTGGCACCTATCGCCTATAACGCTCTGCCGATGGCTGGAAACCTCGTTGATGATGGCTCCCTGGAGACCGACGAGGAACAAAAGCTGCGCAACGAATCCCGCAAGATCCTGGACATTCCGGAGCTGAAGGTGGCGGGTACCTGCGTGCGCATCCCGGTCTTCACCGGCCACACCCTGACCATTCACGCCGAGTTCGATAAGCCCATCACCCCAGAGCAGGCCACCGAGCTTTTGGGTGGCGCTCCGGGCGTTACGCTTGCCGACGTCCCTACTCCGCTCGCCGCCACCGGCATCGACGAGTCCTTGGTCGGCCGCATTCGCCAAGACCAAACGGTGGACGATAACAAGGGTCTCGTGCTCGTTGTCGCCGGCGATAACCTGCGCAAGGGTGCTGCTCTCAACACTATTCAGATTGCAGAGCTGCTCGTTTAAGCAAGCGCCGCTTCGCCGCCAGACGTACTAGAAAGCTCGGCGCCCTCCTCTCCCCATAGCAAGGGAAGGAGGGCGCCGAGCTTTTGGCTTATCAGCAGTGGGCGAGGGAGCTAGTCCTCAGAAACCGGCTTGGCGCTGCCAGTGCCCTTCTTGCCAAAGTCGAGGTCGCTAGTGGACGACGGAACCTCCGGCTTGGTGTGCTGCACGTAGGTCACGGACGGCTCCGGATCTTCGCGGTCATACTCAATAGCATCATCATTTTCGAGCTCCTCGTGGATCTCTTCTGCGATATTGGTGACAAACTCGGTGGTTTCCATATTGGATGCTGCAGCCAGCTTGCGCAGCTCGCGCTCGTTCTTCTTGGTAAATCGCTTGCGCGGGTCCAGGCGGCGGGACACCAGCTCGTGTGCGCGCATGCGGCGGTCGGACTCATCTGAGAGCTTGCTGCCGTTCTTGATGCGGTTGAAGACCATCACCACGATCATCAGCAGTCCGAGGTAGCCCAGGATCGGGTAGACGTTGCTGACCAAGGCCTGGAAGCCCACGAAAGACAAGATGAAGCCGATGATGCAGGCGCCGGCATAAACCGGGTAGAAGCGCTTGGGGTTATTGCGGGTCAAGCGCTTGCCCAGCGCGTAGAACATGCCGATGGCGGTATTAAAGACCATGCCGTAAATGACAAAGGTCATCAGCACGCCAAGTACCGGGTGGATGCCGGAAATCAGGCTCAGGACCGGCAGATCCTGGCCGTTGACGTCCTTAGCCTCGAAGAACAGGGCGAAGACCAAAAGTGCCAACAGGATTAGGTAGAGCAGGCCGCCAATGAGGCCACCGATGCCGACTGCACGGTTATCTAGGAAGTTACCGCCAATAACGATGGACATGGATACTGCCGTCATCACGTTCAGACCGGTGTAGTTCAGTGCGGCTAGCCACCAGTTAGGCAGCGAGGTATCAACATTGTTGACAGCCCAGTCATTCATGGCAGAGAAATCAACGTCTGCATTCAAGATGGTATAGCCGGTGGCAATCACCACGAAAATGATGATGAATGGGGTGATGGTGCCGATGACTGCGGTTACGCGGTCGACATCCATCAGGCCGACGATCAGCACCAAAATCAGCATGGCGGTGGCGCCCACCCACACGGGGATGGACGGGAACTGCTGATTGATATTCGAACCGCCACCGGCAAACATGACGAATCCGATGGCGAACAAGGTCACCAGGGTAGACCAGTCCAAGATCTTGGCGGTAAATGGCGATGCGACCTTGTCGTAGACAGCGGTGTGCTCCTCGGCTTGGAAGTACGAGCCGAGCTGCAGGATAGAGATGCCGGTGATCATCATCAAACCAGCGGCTAGGGCGATGCCCCACAGGCCCCAGTTACCAAAGGCCACGAAGTACTGCATGGCCTCCTGGCCGGAGGCGAAGCCTGCGCCCACGACGACGCCGATAAACGCCATGGAAATTCCGATTGCGCGTTTTAACATGAAAGGGAGAAACTCTCTTACTCACACGCGCCGGGCCCGGCATTGGTATCGCGCGGGCCCGGATCGACGGTCGATTTATCACGTGTGTACACATCTAATAAACCACACATCGGACAGATATTTCGGGCAAGAATCGCCGCAACTGTGGTCTCGTTCACCCCGGCCGTAGCACGCAAAGTGCAGCTAAGTGCCAAATTTTGGGACCCGTGGGGCGAAAGGTAACCAGAGCGTAACAATTTGGGAGTGAAATTAACTTCGCAATCACAGGGGACTATTTGGGGGTATTAACCTGTCCCCGCGATGAGATCCTTGCGGGCACGAGCCACGCGGGAGCGGATGGTGCCCACGCGCACGCCGGCAATCTTGGCCGCCTCCTCATAGGTATAGCCCAGTACCTGGGTAAGAATGAGGGCTTCGCGGCGGTCGGCCGGGAGGGCGTCGATAAGCGTACGGGCGTCGATCCACTCGCTCCACGCCGCGGATTCTTCCGGCGCCGCGCCCATCGCATCCTCGTACTCCGTGGCAGACTTTCGCGGCCGGGCCATATCGTGGCGAATATTATCCACCCACACGCGCCGGGCCAGAGAGAGCAGCCACGTGCGCGCGGAGGAACGGGCGGCGAAACGCGGCAGGGCGCTGATGACACGCAGATAGGTCTCCTGGGTGAGATCGTCAGCACCCTCGGGTCCGCCCAGGTGCGCCAGCAAGCGCCACACATCATCCTGGGTGGCTTTGATAAACTCCGTCAGCGCCGCGCGGTCGCCGCGACCGGCCCGAAGGGCGAGGTCGGTGACGCGGGCGTCGTCTGCTGCGGAGTGGTGAGTCACCTGAATGAATCTACCAGCCCCCATTACGCTCTTTTGCGAGCCCTGACAACCGTGCAAAGTTTTGCCACACTGGAGTGAACTGACCCCGAATTGCCAGGAGGCATAAATGACTGATTTCACCGCTGATGACATCCTGAATAAGGGCCAGCGCCCCGCTGGCAAGGGAAATACCACCCGCCCCTCGGGCCAGCCGGTGCCGTCCGAGAACACCTCGGTAACCGCTGGCCAGCAGGGCCCGGTGGCGCTCAATGATATCCACCTCATTGAAAAGCTCGCGCACTTCAACCGCGAGCGCGTGCCGGAGCGGACGCCGCACGCTAAGGGTCACGGTGCCTTTGGTGAGCTGCACATTACTGAAGACGTTTCTGCATATACCAAGGCTAAGGTCTTCCAAAAGGGCACCGTTACCCCGATGATGGGCCGTTTTTCTACCGTCGCCGGCGAGCAGGGGTCTCCGGACACTTGGCGCGATGTGCACGGCTTTGCTCTGCGCTTTTATACCGAAGATGGCAATCTCGACATCGTGGGCAATAACACCCCGGTCTTCTTTGTCCGCGATGGTCTGAAGTTCCCAGACTTCATTCACTCCCAGAAGCGCCTGGGCACCAATGGCCTGCGCGATGCCGATATGCAGTGGGATTTTTGGACCCGCAACCCAGAATCCGCCCACCAGGTCACCTACCTCATGGGCGATCGCGGTACCCCGAAGTCCACCCGCCACCAGAATGGCTATGGTTCCCACACCTTCCAGTGGGTTAATGAACAGGGCGAGGCCTTCTGGGTGAAGTACCACTTCAAGACCCGCCAGGGCGTAGAGAACTTCACCGATGAAGAGGCCACTACCACCGCCGGCCAGAACCCGGATTGCCACCGCGAGGATCTCTACAACGCTATCGAAGAGGGCAACTACCCCATCTGGGACGTCAAGGTGCAGATCATGCCGCTGGATGAGGCGGAGAATTACCGCTTTAACCCCTTCGACCTGACCAAGGTGTGGTCCAAGAAGGACTATCCGCTGCACGATGTGGGCTACTTTGTGCTCAACCGCAACCCGCGCAACTTCTTCGCGCAGATTGAGCAGGTGGCGCTCGACCCGTCCAATATCGTGCCTGGCGTTGGCCTGTCTCCGGATAAGATGCTGCAGGCTCGCGTATTTGCTTACGCTGACCAGCAGCGTTACCGCATTGGCCCGAATTACCAGCAGCTGCCGGTCAACCAGCCGCAGAACGTGGACGAGGTCAATACCTACCAGCACGAGGGCAGCATGCAGTACCACTTCAATGCTCCGGAGGATCCGGTCTACTCGCCCAACCGCTATGAGAAGGGTACGGGCGTGCTTGATGACGCCGCCGTAAACGACCGCTCCCAGCTCGAGACCACCACCGCGGCGGAGCTCTACATCAATCCGGAGTCCTACGGCAGCGACTTGGTGCGTGCGCCGTATGTTCGTCACGCTGAGGACGACGACTTTGTCCAGGCTCGCGACCTGTACGAGAATGTCTACGATGATGCCGCCAAGGAGCGCCTGGTCACCAATATCACCAACGCGATGGCCGGTGTATCCGAGGAGACCGAAGAACGCGTCTACGAATACTGGACCAACGTGCACCCAGCACTGGGCCAGCGCGTGCGCGAGGTCTACGCCGAGAAGAAGTAGCCCTTCCCCGGCAGGGCCTGTGCGCTAACGACGCCGCCCCCGTACCGAGTTGCATAACTACTGCGCGGTACGGGGGCGGTTTCTTGCTGTGCGGCTAGTCGCAGCGGCGCATCTTTTCCGTAACAAAGGCAGGAGCGCCCTCGGCGGCCCACTTATCCACGTCGTAGCACGGGGCGGCTAGGCCCGAGGTTGTCTCGCCGATGGATTCAATGGCTACCCACTGGCCGCCCTCGTAGCGCGCCCAAGCCGTCCAGTCCGTGCTGTCTTTGCCAAAGTGGGCCCACTGGCCATCACAGTTATTGACTCGGATATTGGTCATGGTGGGAGCTGCGGACTGTAGCGCTTCTGGGGAGCAATCGCCGCGGCCGGTATCGGCGGGTGCGGCGGCTGGGGCTTCACTCTCTTCGTTGGCGGATTCCGCGGTGTTCTCGGTGGGAGCTGCGGCCGCAGAGGTCGGCTCGGCCTCCGCGGTCGCGGTGGTGGTGTCTGCGGCTTCCGAGGTCGCGGGATCGCTCGTGGTTTCTTCGGACGAGGTCTCCGTGGCCGAGGAGCTTGCGGCGGTGGCGTCGGAGAACTCTGGTTCTGCGGACGTATCGGCGTCGTTGGAGCAGGCAACAAGGCTGAAACACAGTGGCGCGATGGCCGCAGCGGCGAGGTAGCGGGAGGGGGCCAGGGAATAATTGTGGGACATGCCATATATCGTAGAGGAACGGACATTGCGGGGGTGCTCGGCGCGCCTGCAACAGGGGAGTGACCTGCAAGGATAGGTTCATTATCATGACCTCACGCCTTGCTTCCCCAGACGCTGCGTCCCCCTCCCGGTGGCGCAGCGTCCTCTTGATCCTCCTGCTCGCCCTGCCGCTCATTATTGGTACTGCGGTGGCGGGCCTTGCACAGTGGGAACCCGCCCATGCCTGGTCTAGCGCCGCGCAGCCGTTTGGTGCACCGCGGGAAAATTCCGCCTCCCCAGAGGTGAAGGAAGCCGCCGAGGCGGCCAGCCGCGCGCAAGCCCAGGCGAGCATGTTGAAGTCGGGTGCCACGCAGCTTGATGACGGCACGGGGGAGCTGAACAAGGGGGCGGATGATCTCGGAGGGGGCGTCGACAAGCTGGCGACGGGCTCCCAAGAACTGGTAGCCGGCCTCAATCAGCTGCAGTCTGGAACCAATACGCTCGGTGGCGGTGCAACGGAGCTGGCCAATGGTGTCGGCGGTGCCGTGGACCAAGTGGTGGGCCTTGGTGCTGTCCAGGGGCAGATTCTGCAGGCAATCGATGGCACGATGCGCGACCTGGAGGGAAATAAATCTAAGGAAGCGAAGGAAATTCGCTCGCAGCTGGGCGATCTCCGCGCGCAGGTGAATAATTTCCGCCTGGATAATTCGGTGACCGATCAGCTCAAGAAGCTCAAGGACGGCTCGCGCGATCTATCCAATCAGTTGGCGGTCAACGGCTATGCTTATCACGATGGCGTGAACCAAGCCGTATCCGGTGCGCAGGAGCTTAACGAGGGCATCGCGGAGCTCAACAAGCGCGTTGGTGAGGCGCAGGAGGGCGTGGACAAGCTTGACGAAGGCGCCGGCAAGCTCTCCACCATGGCAGCCCAAAACCAGACCAATGTGGGTGAAATTCAGCGTGCCCTGCCGCCGGCGCATACCGCGACCGACGGACCTACACATCTGCTCAGCCCCATCGTGGCGATGTTAGTCTCCGCCTTGGTTCTGCTCGCAGGTGCGGCGGCCGGTGTGGCCTGGCAGGTGGGGCTCCGCCCATGGCTGACGGTCCTCGGCGGCACGCTGGCGGCGGTTGCCATCGGGGAAATCCTCCTTTTTGTGCTTGCCACCGGATTTACCCCTGTGGCGGCGGTTTGGGCCGGCGCGGCGCTCCTTCTGGGGGCGCTGTCCATGACGGCCATCACCCGCGCCCTACTCGGGCTATGCGGTATTACCGCCGGCAGCATCCTCGCGGCGCTCTTTGTCATCGGCCAGACCGCGCTGGTGGGGTGGCTGTGGAAATCTGCGGCAATTGCCGGTGTTTCTAAGGTATGGCAGGTCGTTTCTAATCTTTTGCCACTGAACTGGACTACCGCGGCCGTCACGGTGGCAGGTAACGAAGGTGAACAAGCCGTCCTGTGGGCCGGAATTGCGGTATTGCTGGCTGTCACTCTCGTTGGGTTAAGTGCAAAATGGTGGGCCTTGTCCACAGCAAAAACTAAAACTCTGCTTAATTAGGTCTGAAAAAGCAGACCTAACAATAAAAAACATTGGTGGAAACTGGGAATTTTGGTGTCCGTTACCGTTTGTATTGAGCGAGTGCTACAGTTGGTCTTGCTCACAAAGCCTACTTAGGGGGTAGGCGAACGGTTTCTCCAATCCGTTGTGAGTGATAGGGAATAGGGACGACGCGGCGCTGTAGGGGCACCGCGTCGTTTCCCATATGTGGGGTGCCTAGCTGCAATTTTTGGGTTAAACGACAAGATGTGTTGTTTTCCGGCGTGTCGGGGTAAACGACATTTTGTGTTGGTGGACTGCGTGGTTTAGGGCACGTGGCCTTTGCGTATT
>NZ_MKXT01000075.1:2428-4804 GCF_001913985.1 Corynebacterium sp. S5S1 | reverse complement strand
TGGAACGTCTTCAACTGGGACGACGTTGCAGAGCGTTTCGCAGCAGCGAAGAAGTAAACCTTCCGCCGCACCATCGCTGCGGCTTGCATGAACGCCGTGTCCGCGCATTTTACGTGCCGGACACGGCGTTTTTTCGTGGCAGTTTTTATCTTCGGTGGTTTTATCTCGCGGGCAACCGTTCTGGCTTAGCGAGTTCTCCCGGAAACCATAAGTAGAATAAACCCCAGCCACAATAGTCCGGTAGCTGCAGTTATTACCCATAAAAGCTCACTAAACAGCGGTTCCCAAAAACCACCGGCGCGAAACAGCTGAGTAATAACAGAAGCAACTGCAATAACAATTCCGGTGGTAATTATCCACGCGCCGATTTTTCCTATCGCAGATGAACGATACCGCGCCCGCTTGTGGCTCCAGAGCGAAATATTTATCCCGACAAACACAACCGCGATAGCGGTGGCCAGAAGAAATAATGCGCCAACAAGAAACGGAAAACCGCCACCCGAGGCAGCGATAATGCTCATAAATACATAGAGCACGAGGGCCACGAGAACCGAAAAAATTGTGATGCTTTCCAGGGGTTTCAGCATGTTCATTCCACTCCCTAATTGTTGAGCCCTCGCCCCTTATAAAATCTCGAGCCGGCTGCACGAACGCCGCGATAATAAGCCTCAGCCACTCCTTTACAGGCCCCTGATCGAACTCCCGATCCATACGCCCGGACGCATTCAGCTATCAGCCCCGCACGAAATCGTTTATCACAGTCGATACGGTTTGTCCTACTCGAAGGGCCATAACAAATATCATGCCGGTCACAAATTGGTTTAAAATTGGCACTTCCCCACCGATCTGGCGTAAACGAGCAACCATTTTGTCGAGTGGCTACAGCACGTGTAGCAATTTTATTTTGCCCAACTACTTCAGGATCCTCAATGACAGCCACAAGTTGTTCGATTTCGATAGTCGTTGAAATTTCATCCAAACTAAACATAACTAAAAACCCTTATTGGTGGACTTTAAGGCTCACCACTTCAGCCCCGCAAGGCGTTGAATCCCTTGACGGACCATTTCCAACTGATAAACCTCATGCAGCAATTTCCGCAGTCAGTTCACACGAAAAACGTCCCAAAATCCGGACTTCGACACATTCATCAAGCATGAAAAATAACCAAACCTTTCAAACGTTCGATTATGAGACCTTACCTCTTTCCTTGATTAACAAATCTTGCTTAAGTGACTCTAATCACTTAAACAGAGAATACCGAAAAGGGCCACAAAGTCAAGACCCCCTTGTTTAACCTATAATGATCCACGTTATTTACCCTAGGGTTAGCGACTAATACTAAGATCCGTCGATGCCTGCCCCACTCCTAATCTAAGGTCGGAAAACCAGCACCTGAAGTGTCCCAGGTTTTGTTCCGTTTGAGTAGATGGAAACGACGGTTCTGATTCACCATTGAAGATCACGGGTCGCAGTATGTGAGCATTGTCCACAACCAGCGCCTGGAAGAACACGGAATTAGTGCGTCTACCGGGACTGTTGGGGATTCCTACGACAATGCTTTGGCTGAGAATGTCAACGGCTCCTCACAAGAACGAACTGATCCATACCCGCAGGTGGAGCGATGTTGTGGATGTGGAAATCGCCACGTTCGAGTGGGGCAAATGGTGGAACGAATCACCGCTCCACCAGAGCTTGGGCTACCGCACCCCGGCTGAAGTCGAAGCCGAGTTTTTGGGAACATCACCCCAGTCAAGAAATAATGGAGATCAAGGCAAATGCCTAGGATCAAAACCCAGGGCACTTCAATGAAGCCGCCGGCCCAGGTAAGCGACGACGAGCTGGTTCTGTATGGCAGTGACAAAGGGTGACAGACGGTGACAAAGGGTGCTAACCTAGGGTCATTGCCACCTGTTACGACAGGATCGGAAGAAGACCCTGGGACCCCAGCCGGACGACTGGACCCAGGGTCTTCGCCTGTCTCTAGAGGGAATCCGGGGTGGGACGGTTGAGGACCACTTTCTCATGCAGCTTCTCCCAGTACTGTTCCTCGCCCAGATGAACGGAGTTAAGTGCTCCGAGAACGGCATCTGGAATCCAGAGCAGTGGATCATCGCCACCACGTACGTGTCGTAGTCGGATGCCAGCACTTTGCCCTTGGCCCTGCAAAGCAACGATATGGGCGAGGTCTCGCTTGTTTTGTGCCTCTTGCCGGCTTTCCAAAGTGACGTTATGGACGTGCATCTCGGAGAGCTCGAAGTACATCTGCTCCAAGCATTTCCTGCGGTGTCTCTCCGTCTTCTTGCTTACTTCGCTCTGGTGGGTGATGATCGCGTGCATAGAGTCGATTCCAGAAAGTGTTTCCACGATTTTCCGGC
>NZ_MKXT01000075.1:1872-2402 GCF_001913985.1 Corynebacterium sp. S5S1 | reverse complement strand
CGGTCCAGTGAAGTTTGACCTGGCCGGGAAGGCGCAGTGGACGCAGCTCCTCGCGTACTCGTTCCAGGTCTTGAGCGTCGATGATGGCCGCACACACCATGTACTCCTGCCGGTCTGGGGGCCTGAGGGCGGAGGACTCATCGATGTAGGCGACTAGCTGGGATTCCACCCTGAAATTGTAGCCAGTGTTCACATCCAACGTCCATGATGGTGGGGTGCAAACCACGAGAGCTGCGGCCAGGAAACAGCCACCGCGGAATTAGACAGCTGCTATCCGTGCATAAGGAGAAGAAGGTGCTTTTACCGCCAGGACACTAGCCGCTTTTCGGCTGTAGCCGTTCCGTGACGAGATGGCACCAAGCAAAGCGGCCCTGTTGTTTTCGAAGCGAGGACGGGTGGGGGCTACCGCGGTGAGATAATGATTCCATGGGAAAGAAGCCAGGTCGGCCCTTGCGCCATACTCGCCGGAAACAGCAGCGGTTAGACCGCGGTTTTACGCCCACGGTGGGGCCGCTCCCACAAGTCGAAGT
>NZ_MKXT01000075.1:0-1843 GCF_001913985.1 Corynebacterium sp. S5S1 | reverse complement strand
GGTGCGGTTGCCTTGCACAATGAACTCCGCCTTGTTCGAAGCTCGTTGTTGTATGCCGATCGGGTTGACCTGATCGCGCCTGCCGCGTCTTTGCTGTGGACGTTTGCCCCTCTACGTGGATTAGATCCAGACAATGTGTGGGAAAGGTCAGATTCAAACTCGGCAACCATTGTCAAGACATTAAACAGCAAGCGCCCCGTGGGATTATCCGGATCATAGACATCACGGCCTATCTGCAGCGCGACTCCGCACTGCTGCAAGTCCTGCGCAATGCCAGAGGCATCGTGGACACTACGAGCCAGCCGATCCAGCTTCGTCACAACAAGCGTGTCCCCCGCACGGCACGCCACAATCACCTGCCCAAGGCCGGCGCGCTCGATGTTGCGACCAGAGCGGCCATGATCAAAATAGATACGCTCCGCGTCCACACCATAAGCGGCCAACTTCTCACGCTGAACCTGTAAATCCTGCTTCTCCGTAGACACACGCGCATACCCAATGGCATGACACACCCCCTTCTTCACAGTGCCGCTGACTAGACGGACGCGAGTTTTTGATTGACCAAGGCGTTCAAAGAAATGCCCTCCGTCTTGGCAACAATAGCCAACCGCCGATGCAACGACGGAGACGTACGCACGTTGAACTTCCCCGAGTAGCTACGACTGCCCAACGGAGCAGGAACCGCCTCGCCGGAGGCCTCCATGTCCTCAGCAACCTCAGCAACAAGCTCAAGCAAACCACGCTCGGCCTGCTGCCGGTCTGCATCCAACCACGACAATGAGGGAAACTCAGCCACGGTCGCCACAAACTCTTGATCTTCTTCCGACCAGGAGACTTGATAGGTGTACTTGTTAATGTCCATGCTGACTACTCCGATTCCTTCTTCTGTGCGCCCAATTTCTCAATCACTTCTAGAACTTGATGGACCTGATACGGCTTGGCCTTGCCCTTCGCGTTTTGAATATTGACACGAGGATCACCCAGCCACGGGGTCTTGTAGGTGCGATGCGACGTCCTCTTCGTATTGCGTCTTTCAAAGTAGTGATCGCAGACTTTTTCCCACAACGTAATAGTACCATATATGGTACTACCTGAAATTTTGGCCACGCCGTCCTGACGGTACGCAGAAAAAGTGGCCAGTTAGGGCTCCTAAGTCGCCATATTTTGCGCCAGAGACAAACGCCGGCCTGCCTAGTGGAACTTCGTGGTTTTTCAGCAACGGCACAAACCAGCGTTTGACGGTCGCCTTACGCCCCTCCAGGGGAGAGCTTGCAAGTAAAGCACAAGAGCTCAACTGAAAACGACGCAGCACACCAGGAGAAATCAATGAAAAGAAGCTAATCGCACTGGCTACAGCATTAGCATGTTTAGCCGCCACACCAGTAGGAACCCGAGTTCTCTCAAATGCCCTCCAAGACGAGCAATATGACCAGTTTGTTCAATACGTCAGTGACCAGCGACCAGTCTCCGAAACAAACAGAGACGTCAGCATCATATCCGATGGATATCGAGCAAATTGACCCCGACCATTTCAAGCTTTTCAAGAAACGGATCACCAGTGGCGGGTCAAGTCCGCGTAGGTGGTATATGAGTTCTTTCGAATCGTCAGTGATCTGTTAGCAAGGATCGGGTCCGGCACACGGGCCGGGGTGTGGTTGGTCATTAGGCTGCAATCTCCTTGCCTACCGGGGTGGTTGTGTCGGCGTCGATGACATCGGCTACGATCAACTCCTTAGTTTGCTCTAGACTTGTCAACGGAGCGTGTCAAGTTGTTTGTGTGTGGGGATGATTTCTTAGAGGTATTTATTGAAGCGGTCGGGGTAGGCCACGGCCATTTGGTTGA
>NZ_MKXT01000026.1:0-26983 GCF_001913985.1 Corynebacterium sp. S5S1 | reverse complement strand
GGGGGTGTTCCTATATAGGTTGTCAACCTCGAGGGTGGAGAAATCGGGGGCGGATTCTCTCTGCGGGGTTGTTTGGTCGTGTTGTTTTCGGGCATGGCTGCTAGCCGACTGGGATTTTACCCGGTCGGCTATCTTTACTCTTAGTGTCTAGGCGGCTAGGTCTTCCTGTGATGGTGCGGGATCGTGGTAGTGCTCGTGGTTGCGCATCATGGCGTAGAGGACGTTGAGCCGTCTGCGGGCTAGTGCTACTACTGCGGCGTTATGTCTCTTGCCTTCACGGCGCTTTCGTTCATAGAATTGCCGGGAACGCTCGTGGAATCTGATCGATGCAAAAGATGATTGCCATAGGGCGTTCTTTAATTTTTTATTGCCAGCTCGGTTCAGTGAGTTCGACATGATCGAGGTCCCGGACTGATTCGTTCGGGGCGATAAACCAGCGTAAGAGGCCAGGTGCCCGACTGACGGAAAGTCGGACATATCGCCAGCGGTCATGAGAATTTGTGCTGCCGTCTTTGGTCCGATTCCTGGCATGGATAGCAGGATTTGAGTGTGGGGGATGTCGTTGATGAGCTCGATGACTTCTTGCTCTATTTGCTTGCGGTGCTCGAGCTTTAAGAGTGCGTCCTTCGCCGACATTGCTACGCCCATTTCGGCATAGTGTGCACCAGCAATGGCGACTGTTTGCTCAGAGATGGCAGCGAATATGGCATCAAGGACAGGTTCAGGATTGCGTGCCTTATAGCGTCGAGCAAAGGCAGCTGCTTTGGCTTTTCCGAGGCGTTTTATCTTGGTCGGTCCGCCGTAGCGTGCAAGTAGGTGCAGAACCCACTTGCGGTGGATTATCTGACCGCGAAGAGCCTGTTCGAATTGCGGGTAGCAGCCTACTAGTGCACTTCGAATCTGATTGATGAGCCTGGTGTAGGAGCGCGCTAAGTCTTCGTCGATACCGTTGAGGACCTTCAACTGGAGGAAAGCTTCTTCGACACGGTCGACGCTGCGGAGGGATTCCGGAAGGTTCTTTGCAGCGTGGGCGATGATATAGGCGTCCCGGATATCAGTTTTGGCATTGCCAGCGTGGATGCGCGAGAGTTGGCGCATGGCCAAACCGGGAAGGTAGCGCACGTCGATCCCGAGATCTTGAGCAACCGCGACAGTTAGTCGACCAATGTTATTTGGCTGGTCCACGACGACAAGGACCTTGTGGTCGTGTGCGCTGAACGTTGAAAACAGTGCGCGCAGGGATTTTTCGTTTTGGTTGATGCGCTTAGATAGCACCTGGGTGCCGTCGATATCTAAGACGCAAGCGTGGTGAAAGTATTTACCAACGTCCATGCCGATGACATAGTCGTAGGTCATAGCAAACCTCCAAGCGAATTGAATGAGTATGGGACTTACTTCATCGCTGGTGGTCGGACATACTTCACGCTGGCATCCACATTACTTTGAGACCTCGCACATTCTGTGCGGGTCAGGTTCCTATTAGCAGTCTGGAGTATGTCACTGCCTTCGGCGGCATCACCCCCCGGATCATTTTCAGACAGGGACGAAAACAAGCCATACCGAAGCCAGCGACTAGTTCCACTGCAACAAGGCAGAAGGAACGCAGATAAACATAGCCTGCCCCAGTATGGGGCTAGGAGTACGAATCCTGAGTTCCTTCAAGCGGAACTGCCAACAACGTAATGGGAGAGGATGAATATTTTTATCGATTACCTTCCAGGCTATAGAAATGTAGGTTAGTATGACCGCTATGAAGAAGATGACTACTGCTTGGTGGTGGCGCGCGTAACCCGCGGGCCTTATTCCACCTCCCATTTTTAGGCTCGCATTCTGCGGGCCTTTTGGCGTTTTAGTGCCTCTGCTCGCGGAAGCTCACTATCCGTTTCCCCGTTCCCCACACCCACCGAAAGGGCACTGCAATGCCATTCACCGCCACTCGCGATATCTCCTACGGCAGCGATGCAGCCGCAATCTTTGACGCCCTCGCACAACCGCACGACTCCCTACTTCTTGAAAGCGCGGACATTGAGACCAAGAAGAATCTCAATTGCCTCGCCGTACTCCAAACGGCCCTGAAAGTAACGTGCCACGGCCAGAGGGTCGAGGTACGCGCTCTCACGGAAGCAGGAGAGACACTCCTTCCTTCCCTCGAGGACCGGTTCCACCATCGCCTAGTTTCACGTGAAACTACCGCGGCGGTTTTCGAGTTCTCGCAGTCCACCCATCCAGACGAGCGGGAGCGGCTCCTTGCCGAATCTACCGCTGATATTTTGCGGTTCTTGCAATTAGAAGCCAACTATTCCTCTCCTTTATTGCCGTTCCTTGGGGGCGGATTCGCTTATGACTACCTCGCTACTTTTGAGGAACTGCCCGAGGTTGCGCCCGGGGCCAACACCTACCCGGACTTTGAATTCTTGGTAGCCCAAACGGTCCTCGCAGTGGACCACCTACAAGGAACTGCACACCTAGAAGGCTGGGACATCGACGACAAGCGCCTGCAGGAAGAGTTGGATTCTCTTGCCTCACTGCCGGTGGCTGCTCGTCCCACGGCGCCGCAAAGGGAAAAGATCCGGGCGGTGGCCGATGTGAATGATGCGGGGTTTCGGGCGGACGTCGACAAGCTTAAAGGCAATATTCACGCCGGCGATATCTACCAAGTAGTGCCCGCGCGCGCCTTCACCGTGGAATGCCCCAACGCCCTGGCTGCCTACCGGGCGCTGCGCGAGACCAACCCCTCGCCCTATATGTTCTACGTCCGCGGTGCCGCCTATGAGCTCTTCGGCGCCTCGCCAGAATCAAATCTCAAATTCACGCCAGAAGATAGGCAGATTCAGCTCTATCCCATCGCCGGAACTCGGCCACGCGGACTCAACCCGGATGGCAGCATCAACCATGAACTAGATATTCGCAACGAGCTTGAAATGCGTACAGACCAGAAAGAGATTGCGGAGCACACAATGCTGGTGGACCTAGCACGCAATGACCTCGCTCGCGTGGCCGTGCCCCGCAGCCGGCAAGTGGCAGAACTCCTGCACGTTGACCGCTACTCACGGGTCATGCACCTGGTCTCCCGCGTCACGGCGACGCTCCACTCGGACTTCGATGCGCTCGATGCCTACCGCGCGTGCATGAACATGGGAACGCTTACGGGAGCGCCCAAACTGCGCGCCACCGAACTGGTGCGCCGCACGGAGGGAAAGCGCCGCGGCTCCTATGGCGGGGCGGTGGGATACCTGCGCGGCGATGGAGCCATGGATAACTGCATCGTCATCCGCTCGGCCTACGTCCAGGACGGCACCGCAGTTGTGCAGGCCGGCGCCGGCGTGGTCAAGGATTCCGTGCCGCAAGCCGAAGCCGATGAAACGGTGCATAAGGCCTACGCCGTCCTCCATGCCATCGCCATGGCACACGGAGCCGAATTGGAGGTACAGCGATGAGCTCACCGCATATTGTCCTTCTGGATAACCACGATTCTTTTGTCTACAACCTCGTCGATGCCCTCGCTGGATTCGATACCACCGTGTTTCGCAATACCGTAGCGGTGCACGACGTGCTGCACGCGCAACCCGACATTATTGTGCTTTCCCCGGGCCCCGGTCATCCTCGGGATGCCGGCTGCATGATGGAACTTATCGACGCCACCCTAGGCACCACCCCGATCCTCGGCGTATGCCTCGGCTTCCAAGCGCTACTCGAGCACCACGGCGGCGCGGTCGAACCGTGCGGCCCCGTACACGGGGAGTCCCTCCCGATGACCCTGACCGAGGCCGGGGTTATGCACCCCGTCTTTCAGGGCCTTGCCACCGATACCGAGCCGGACCAACCGGATCACTTAGGTACGCAAGTTCCGGTGGCGCGCTATCACTCGCTTGGATGTACGGACCTCCCTCGGGGAATGCGTTGTCTCGCGCGTACGTCCCCAGACATCGGAGAGGTAGCCATGGCGGCCGAAACGGACGATGGTAGGGCCCTCGGCATGCAGTTCCACCCCGAGTCCATCCTCACGCCCCGCGGCCCCGCCATGCTTGAGCGTTGTATTAACCAACTATATACACCCGCAACTATGGATACGGAGCACTAAAATGAATCACACACCCCTGCGTACCTTGCAAGCCTTCCTGAATAATTCTCAGCCCACCATCGAAGAAGCCATGGAGGTATTTACCCCCTTGGCCGTGGGCGACTACGACGATATTCATATCGCGGCGCTACTTACCCATATCCGCACCCGCGGCGAGACCTTCGCCGATATTGCCGGCGCGGCCAAAACTTTCTTGAAAGTGGGCTATCCATTCCCCATCACCGGAGAAGGACTCATGGATTCGGCCGGCACTGGTGGCGATGGCGCGAATACTATCAATATCACTACGGGGGCTTCCCTCGTTGCCGCCGCCGGGGGAGTGAGGATGATCAAGCATGGCAACCGCTCGGTCTCTTCCAAGTCGGGATCGGCCGATGTTCTCGAAGCCCTGAATATCCCACTGGACCTAGATGCCGCTCGGGCGGTGCGCCAATTTAAAGCTTCCAACTTCACATTCCTATTCGCCCCAGCGTACAACCCAGCGGTCGCCCACGTACAACCGGTGCGCAAGGCACTAGGTATCCCCACCATCTTCAATACACTAGGTCCCCTCCTGTCCCCAGGACGCCCGTCACTGCAAATCATGGGCATCGCACACCCGGCCCAAGGCCAACTCATCGCGGAAGTCTTCCGGGAGCTCGGTCGGGAACGCGCCTTGGTCGTCCATGGTGCTGGCACGGATGAGATCGCTACCCACGGCACGACACAGGTCTGGGAGCTCAACGACGGCGAGATTGTCTCTTATGAGCTCAACCCAGAAGATCTCGGTATCAAACGCCACGAACTAGCGGACCTAGCCGGCGGCGATGGCGCCGCCAATGCCCAAGCCCTCCGTGCGGTTTTTGCCGGCCGTGGCGAGCCCGCCCATTGTGACGCCATTGCCGCCAGCGCCGGCGCCATGTTTTACCTCAACGGGACCACGGAGACTATCGCGGCAGGAGTCACCCACGCAAAGGAACTGATTGGCAGCGGCACTGTTGAAGAATGGCTCTCGCTCCACGAGAGCACAAATTATGCAGTAGGGAAGGAGAATTAATGTCGGAGAATACTTTACCTACGGTGCTCGAGGAGATCGTCGCCGAGCGCCGCACTCACCTGCCCGCACTCCGTGAGAGGCTATCCCACGTAGACCTGGCTAGTGTGCCGCGATCGGAGCGTTCGCTTGCCGACGCCCTCCGTGGCACCAACCGCTTCATTTTAGAGTGCAAGTCTGCCTCGCCGTCCCTTGGCAAAATTCGCGAGGACTATCGCCCGGCCGATATTGGCCGGATCTACTCTCGCTACGCCTCCGCCATCTCGGTCTTGTGCGAGCCCGATCGGTTTGGCGGCGACTATGACCATTTACAGACTGTCGCGCTATCCACCCATGTGCCCGTGCTGTGCAAAGACTTCATTGTCGATCCCACCCAGGTCTATGCCGCGCGTTATTACGGCGCCGATGCCATCTTGCTCATGATGTCTATCGTCGACGATGATACCTACGGTGAGCTCAAGGCACTGGCGGACGAACTCGGCCTAGACGTCTTGACTGAAGCCATCACCGAGGACGAAGTCGACCGCGCGGTGAATTTTGGCGTCGATATCATCGGCATCAACAACCGCAATCTCCACGATCTCAGCATTGATTTAGGCCGCACCGAACGCCTAGCCCGCCATGTTCCAGACGGAAAGGTGATAGTTTCCGAATCTGGAATCCGCGATAACGCCACCGTCCGCCGGTTAGGAGCCCACGCGCATGCCTTCCTTGTAGGCTCGCAGCTCACCTCCCAGGAGGACATCGATCGGGCGGCGCGCGATCTCGTCTTCGGTACCAATAAAGTATGTGGCCTTACCACCGCCTCCTCCGCACAAGCAGCCCGCGCTGCTGGAGCCCGCTATGGAGGCCTCATCTTCGCACCGGATTCGCCCCGCAGTGTTTCACGTGAAACCGCACGGAGCATCATTTCCGCGGAACCAGAGTTGGAGTACGTAGCCGTGACGCGGTCTACGGATTTGGAGACGCTAGAAAACCTAGCCAGGATCCCCGGCCTCAAAGTTCTCCAGCTTCACGCCCCATTCCAAGGCAGTAGGGAAGCAGAGCTGGAATTCCTTCAAGATGTTCGCGGCGTCGTTGACGGTCTTAGCCTTTGGCGGGCCATCGACATGAATAACCCTGACTTCGCTGCCTTGACACCGGACCTAGTACCAGAGGTAGGCGCTCTTGTCCTCGACTCCGGCAGTGGCGGGACGGGAACCACATTTGACTGGCAGACGGTACCCGCTGAAGTGAAGGGGAAAGCTCTCCTCGCCGGAGGGCTCCGGGTAGAGAACCTCGAAGAGGCACTGAGAGTCGGAACCTCGGGACTGGACCTCAACTCAGGCTTGGAGTATGCGCCCGGCCGCAAGGACTCCTCATTGATCGCCCAAGCCTTTAGCACCATCCGAAACTACACACACCCATAGAAAGAAGAGAACGATGACAGTTTCACGTGAAACGCTCCTTCCGGCATACTTTGGTGAATTCGGCGGACAGTTCGTCCCCGAATCCCTCATCCCAGCACTCGACCAACTTGAGAAGGCTTTTGTCGAAGCACAAAACGACCCAGCCTTTCACAAAGAGCTATGCGCGCTATTGCGTGACTATCTCGGCCGTCCCACACCAATTACAGAGGCGAGGAACCTCGGGGGCAAGGCGCGCATCTTCCTCAAGCGTGAGGACCTCGTACACGGTGGAGCACACAAGACGAACCAAGTTCTCGGCCAGGCACTGCTAGCAAAGCGGATGGGGAAGACACGCATTATTGCGGAGACCGGAGCGGGCCAGCACGGCACCGCTACTGCACTTGCTTGCGCACTACTGGATCTCGAGTGCGTGGTGTACATGGGCGCGAAAGATGTGGCCCGACAGCAGCCAAATGTATTCCGTATGGAGCTGATGGGCGCGAAGGTCGTCGCCGTCGACACCGGATCCGGAACTCTTAAGGACGCGGTAAATGAAGCCCTCCGTGATTGGACCGCCACTTTCCATGAATCCCACTATCTCCTCGGTACCGCGGCCGGACCCCATCCATTCCCAACCATCGTCCGAGAGTTCCACAAGGTCATCTCTGAAGAGGCTAAGACCCAGATGCTTGAGCGCACCGGTGGGCTACCGGATGTAGTAGTGGCTTGCGTCGGCGGCGGTTCTAATGCAATCGGTATGTTCGCAGATTTTATTGAAGAAGAGGAAGTCGAACTCGTCGGCGCCGAACCTGGCGGCGAAGGTCTAGACTCCGGCAAGCACGGTGCCACCATCAACAACGGTACGGTTGGCATCCTCCACGGCGCGCGCAGCTACCTCATGCGCAACGCGGACGGCCAAGTGGAAGAATCCTATTCGATTTCCGCCGGACTGGACTATCCAGGTGTAGGACCGCAGCATGCGCACTTACACGCCAGTGGCCGCGCGCAATATGTCGGCATTACTGACGCCGAAGCACTCGAAGCATTCCAGCTTCTTTCCACTAAGGAAGGCATCATTCCGGCCCTCGAATCCTCTCACGCGTTGGCCTACGCCTTGAAGCGTAAGGACGAGGACATCACCATCTTGGTCTCCCTTTCCGGCCGCGGCGATAAGGACATCGACTACGTTCGCCACACCCTTGAGAACCACCCAGAATTTAAGCTCCAGGAGAAAAACTAATGAGCACGCGATACGAAGACCTATTCCACTCACTACACAACAGGGGAGAGGGCGCTTTCGTCCCATTCCTCATGTTGGGCGATCCCACGCCGGAGCACACGCTGGCCATCGTGCGAACCGTCGTCGCGGCCGGCGCCGATGCATTGGAGCTAGGCGTTCCATTTTCGGACCCAGTGGCCGACGGCCCCACCATTCAGGCCTCCCACCTTCGCGCGCTCGACGGCGGCGCCACCGTAGATTCCGCCTTAGAACAGGTGCGAACAATCCGCGCGGAATTTCCCGATCTTCCCATAGGCATGCTCATCTACGGCAATGTAGCGTTCACTCGGGGTTTCGACCGCTTCTACACAGAGTTTGCAGAAGCGGGCGCGGACAGCATCTTGCTTCCCGACGTCCCCGTGCGCGAAGGCGCTCCCTTCATCGCCGCAGCAGAAAAAGCCGGTATTGATCCAATATTTATCGCCCCGGCCCGCGCGACTGCGCACACCCTCGAGGGCGTCGCTCAAAGCTCACGCGGCTATATCTACGCAGTATCACGAGATGGAGTCACGGGTGCCGAAAAGGAATCTGAGACTATTGGGCTCGAAGATGTCGTCGCCAACATCAATAGATTCGACGGACCTCCAGTACTACTAGGATTCGGCATTTCCGAGCCGCAACACGTGCGCGATGCCGTGACCGCTGGGGCAGCAGGGGCCATTACAGGTTCCGCAATCACCAAGATTATTGGTCGCCACGTTTCACGTGAAACAGACACGGAAGGCAGGCCAGTGGAAGGAGCTCCAGGCCGCATTTCCGATGAGAAAGCATTGCATAAAGAACTCGCCGCGTATGTAGCCCGTATGAAGGCGGCGACTCAAAAGTAGTCCTAAATACGCGAAGGACCCCTTCTCTGCTATCGGCAGCTGAGAAGGGGTCCGAACCAAGAAAGCCTCTACGCGGTTGCTTCTGCAGGTTCCTCTTCAGTAGGGCCCTTGTTGTCGCCTGCGAACTTGTCTACGATCATCGCAATGGCGCCGTCGCCAGTAACGTTGGCGGCAGTGCCAACCGAGTCGATTGCAATATAGGCCGCGATCATCAGTGCCACCATGCCATCGTCGAAGCCCATCATGTCCGCCAGTAGTCCAGCTGCGACCATGACCGCGCCGCCAGGCACACCTGGTGCGGCAATCATCATGATCCCCAACAGGAAGATGAAACCAAGCCCGGTGCTCGTACTAATATCCAGGTTCGCCATGTATACAATCGCAAAGGCATAGAGCGTCAGCTTAATCATGGAACCAGAGAGATGAATGGTCGCGCACAGCGGGATAACGAAGCTTGCCACCGGCTTCGAAATGCCATTCTTCAAGGTGGACTCCATAGACACCGGGATGGTGGCGGCAGAAGAGGAGGTTCCCAGTGCGGTGAAATATGCCGGCAACATATTGCGCAGTGCTTTGAAAGGATTCTTGCCGGTAATTGCACCAGCGATAATGTACTGGAGCACCAGGTAAACCAGAGTCATGACAACTGCCAGAATGAGGACCTTGGCGAAGGCCGAGAGCACCGAGCCCAAATTGCCATTCATGCCCAAGCCCAAGAACATGCCGAAGATATAGAAGGGCAGAATTGGCACTACAAAGCCCCAAATGACCTTGACTACTACGCTCTCCAATTCCTTTGTGACCGCATACAAGGTATCGGACTTCACTGTAGTCATCGCTACGCCGATGCAGAATGACAACAGCAGGGCCGTCATGACCTCAAAAGGCGGCGCCATTTCCACCTCGAAGTACGGGGTAAGCGCGCCCTCATCGATATCGGAGACATCTGTAATCAAATCCTGACCACTGAGCATGGTGGGGTAGAGCCAGTGCGCAAGTACGTAGGCAAGAAGACCCGCAACAATCGTTGAGCCGTAGGCAATGCCTGCAGTAACACCCAACCATTTCCCGGCTCCCCGCCCCAGAGCAGCAATCGACGGGGCGATAAGTGCGAAGATGAGGACCGGAATAAAGAAATTGAGGAAGTTACTAAAGAGTCCATTGAAGGTGGCGAATACGCGGCCAAACCATTCTGGCGCGAATTGGCTCACCACCACGCCAAGGATGATGGCGACGATGATGCGGAACAATAAAGATTCCGAGAGTTTCTTGAGATTCATGTACTTACAATCAAATCGGGTGTTTCGCCCCTTGGTAAACAAATTCAAGGTGAAACAGCGCGGTACAGAGGCAACGGTCGATTCAATATCTATCGATTGACCTTAAATGCATACTACCCGACCGGAGGCATATTCAGAATACCCACCCCAGCCACGATTTTTATCTTGGCGCTACAAGGTTAAACTAAGTACATGATCGCTGTGGGAATCATCTTTTTAATCCTCGCCGTCTTTCTTATCGTCGTGGGAGCCTTGGCCTCAACCAAGCGCCTACCTGGAAATAGCTATATCGGCTTGCGCCTACAGGAAATTCGCAAGTCTCGTGAAGCATGGGACAATGCCCATCGCGTCGCCGGACCATTCTGGATCCTTAGCGGTGTCTGTCTAGTTTTTGGCGGCATCGTCGCGCTTCGTGCTCAAGGCTGGATGTGGCTCATCCCGATTCTTACTTTTGTGGCCGCTGTTCTAGCCCTCTCCATCGGTTCTAACCTCGGCTCACGTGCCGCGTTCCTCTACGAACAAGCACACGCTGATGAGGAGGGTTGCGGAGAATCCTGTAATTGTGGTTCCGACGGTTGCGGTGGGGAAGAGGCCCCCGCAGCATCCGCCCCCCAGGTTGATGTCGACGCGCTCCGTCACGCCGCTCGCGAATCCGACAGGTAGCCACGCACTGCTGCGCAACCAACCCCTTCTGGAGAAAGATTCATCTTCCGTCCAGAAGGGGAATTTTTGTAGCTATGGTATTCGTGTCGAACTATCTCCGAGCACTTCGTGTTAGTCACAGTGACCTTATTATGAAGGACTGATGCTTATCACTTTTTAGTAACTGTCGATATTTAAATCTAAACTATAATCTGGAATTAACCCATACTTGACTACTTCTATAGTTGATATACCGCATCTTTGCGATTCCTGCGAGAGAGGATAGAGGTTACGTAAAGCTGCCATGGAACCCTGACAGGCAAAAGCGCACCCATCCCCCCGAAGGGCAGAATATAGTGCATGAAGAAAAGTACCGCCCTGGCGGCCATCGCCGCTTCAACTTTTGCGATCGGCGCTTACGCTGAGCAAGACCACAAGGTAACGACGTCCGTAGCAGAAGCACACGAACAGCAATCTGCACAGAGCATCGTTGATGATTTAGGAATTGAGTCCGGCACCTATGAACTTATCGCTACCTCCGATGGCTCTCCGGAGACGTGGGAGGGGCTCCTAGCTGACTAAGTTCAGCGTTTCACGTGAAACTATAATTTCAACCGGGCAAACGGGAACGGCACAATACGCAAGACCGACAAGCTAGAGTAGAGGCATGATTAAGTGCTCCCGTCGAATGTTCTTGCTTGGAACCGCCACCACATTTGCAGGCGCCTACGCCGCGGCCTGTGGCTCCTCTCCGTCCGCAGATATTGCGGCAACCGAGATTCCGATTGGCTCCGCTAAGATTGTCGATGGTGTGATCTTCACCCAGCCCAAGGAAGGCGAGTTTAAAGCCTACTCCCAAACCTGCCCCCACCAGGGCAATCCAATCACCGAGATTGATGGCATGACGGCAACCTGCACGGCACACAACACCTCCTACAATCTCAGCGACGGAAGCGTAATCTCCGGCCCGGGGCGCGATCCATTGGAAGAATACGAAGTTAAACAAGACGGCTCTAACGTCACTACGGTCTAAAGTGTATCTCCCGTGCGGTTTCACGTGAAACTACACGGGTTGTGTTTTCTTGGCCCGAGTATCTGCAGCACGTGAAGACGAATCGAGTTTAAACTCTTAACATGCTGCAGCGTTTGAAGAAGCCCGACCCGCTTATTGTCCTCATTATCTTGGCGGTCATCATTGCGATAATCGCACCAGCCCGAGGGAACTTTGCCGACATATTCGGCCAATTAACAAACGTCGCCATCGCGCTACTTTTCTTTTTGTATGGCGCGAGGCTTTCCACTCAAGAAGCCCTCAACGGACTAAAACACTGGCGGCTACACCTCACAATTCTCGCCTTTACCTTTGTGGTTTACCCACTAATAGGCATAGCACTGCGGCCACTCACCGCTGTCATATCGCACGACATGTACTTAGGTATCTTATTCCTCACGCTGGTTCCATCCACGGTGCAGTCTTCGGTTGCCTTCACCTCAATCGCGAAAGGAAACGTGGCGGGCGCAATCGTATCGGCTTCTGCCTCAAACTTGGTGGGAGTAATCGTCACTCCATTGCTCGTCATGCTCCTCATGGGAACGGGGGGAGGAGTTCACATCGATACGTCAGTATTCGGCGAAATCGCCCTGCTGTTGTTGGCGCCATTTGTTTTAGGTCAGCTTACTCGGCGCTGGGTGGGGAAGATTGCGCAAAGCAAGGCCACTAAAGTCGTGGACCGCGGCTCAATCGCAATGGTGGTATATTCCGCTTTTTCTAAGGGTGTGGTGGACGGAATTTGGTCCTCTATTTCCCTGTGGGATCTGGCTTTCCTAGTTGTGTTCGCTGCTGCCTTCGTCGCCTTCATGCTGTGGCTCACCAGAAAGGCAAGCCAAAAAATGGGATTCAATCGCGCAGACACCATTGCAATCGAGTTCTGTGGATCGAAAAAGTCTTTAGCCACGGGACTACCCATGGCGTCGGTCATCTTCGCTTCTGGCGGCGCATCCCTTGGCCTACTCATCCTCCCGTTGATGATTTATCACCAGGTTCAGCTGATGATGTGCTCGTGGCTAGCGGCCCGCTACGCACAGCGTCCTAGCACGTAGCTACACTTGAAAGCCATGACGAACTACCTGTACGTACGAACCGAACTGAACGTGCCCGGCGTGGGCTCAGCGATCCACATGGCGGAAATGGAAGAGCGCGATGCAAGCAGCTGCCGCATGGTGCGCATGATTGCACTGGATCCCTCGGATGCCATCGTCGGGGTAGCGACACCAACTAGTTCCACGGGCAACGTAGATCAGCCGCAAGAGGTTGTCCCTCACCCGGATACCTATGATGATTTTCCGGACATTAGCGCGCAGTACGTGGACCAGTCTCGGTTCGATGCCCTGTGGTCCGAAGCCACCGCCAAGTTCGGCCTATAAGAGTCGCAAGGGCTAAAAGACTACGTTGACGAGGAGCATATAGAAGGCGGTTCCGCCGAAGATGGACAGCGCTGAGTCCCGCTTCCACAGGTGAAGCAGGAAGGTGACCACCACACCAGGGAGAGCCGCCCAGATACCACCGGGGGCGTCGGCCTGCCCGTGGACGGTATACACCACCAAAATAGTCATCACGCCGACAGGCATCATCATGCCGAGCAAAGAAAAGAACTGACTATCCTTCATCCATTTCACAAAGGAGAAAGGAAGTTGGCGAAGTACAACGGTGATTAGGCCGATGGGAACCAGGACGGCCGCGATGGAAGCAAGGGTAACTCCAGCGGGCATTTAGCACTCCTCCCGGGTTCGCTTAAGGTCACCTCGCCTACGCAAGCTGAAAGCGGCATCAACGCGTGGGGAGAGGTACCGAATAATGAGCAGGATGAAGTAGACGCTGAGAGCCACCATAAGGAGTTGTCCAGGGGCGAAGGCGGCCGCGAGGATCCTCATCATCGCCGCGCTCAAAGGCAAAGAGAAGTCCTGGTTATTGCGGAAAGAATCGATCGCCAACACGACGAAGAGCGCCACCAGGGCGAATTCCATGCGCTGCACGGTAGAGGCAATCACCTGGCCGGCGCGAGCACCGACAATTCCACTACCGACCCACAGGGCCTGACAAAAGATTTGGATGGTGAGGATCCGGGCCCCGGTCGGACGATCATCGGTGGGGAGGGAGGAGACGATGGCATAGGTTTCGTCGGTAAGCGCGTAGGTGGAATAAGCCCTGCCCAGGCGCGAGTGAATGCGGTGGCGAGGAAAAGTGAGACCATAGAAAATATGGCGGAAGTTCACCATGAAACCGGTGACTAGGGAAGCCACGGCTGTGGCGCCGGTGACCATGGAAATGGCCAAGAACTCCATCGATCCGGCGTAGATGACGATGGAGAAAATAGGCGTCCACCACCAACTGAAGCCGGATTGGACCATGAGCAGGCCGAAGGCTAGGCCGAGGGGAATGAGGCCGATGGCGGCGGCCCTAGTATCCCGCAAGCCTTGTGAAATATCCTCACGCATGCGGGCTAGTGTAACCCACTGCCTGCAGCTCGATAGGAATTAATTATCCTCTACGTTGACAGGATAGGTGGAGTACAACGGCAATGGCATGGGTTGGCGCTTCATAACATCGGACCAGAGGTCGGCCGGGCCCGGCGTAATAACGTCTTGGGCGAGGGCAGGGGAGACGAACCATTCACCGGCCTCGATTTCCTCCTCGAGCTGGCCTGGGCCCCACTCGGCGTAGCCGGCAAACATGCGCATGCCCGAGACCAAGGGCTCTATCTCTTCTGGGTCGGCACGCAGGTCCACATGCGCGAGGCGCGGGGCGAGGCGGGTGAGTCGGTCATGCTTGTCCGGATCGACGCCCTGGTTGGTCTGCGCGAGCCCTACGACGGATTGCTGATTGAGCGGGCCACCAATATACAGCGCCTGCGGTTGGGCCACGACGGGAAGCCATTCCGGCAGCACATTGAAAATCGCCACCTCGGAGCGCTTGGTCAGATCCACGCCGAAGGTCATCATGTCATTGTGCTCAATGACGAGAATGACGGAACGGGCGAATTCCGGCGAAAGCATGCCCGGAGCGGAGATGAGCAGCTGGCCGGGGGCGGGGTCATTGCGCTCGAGGGCGTTGAATAATCTATCGGCAAACATCACTGTTTAGAATCCCACCACTCGCGCAACTTCGCAATCGCGTCCTCGCGCTCAAGGGGACCATACTCGAGGCGCAGCTCCTTGAGATAGGACCACGCCTGGCCCACCTCTGGGCCGGGCTGGAGCCCTAAGATCTCCATGATCTCGTTGCCGTCGAGGTCTGGACGCACGCGGGCCAGGTCCTCCTTGCGGCCGATCTCTTCGATACGCTCCTCGAGCTGATCGTAGGTGCGCTGGAGGCGACGGGCCTTCTTGGCATTGCGGGTAGTGCAATCGGCGCGCACCAGCTTGTGCAATCGGGGAAGGAGATCGCCGGCATCAGTGACATAGCGGCGCACGGCAGAATCCGTCCACTGATTTTCCCCAAACCCGTGGAAGCGCATATGCAAATAGACCAGCTGACCGATGGACTCCGTGGTGGCCTTGGGATACTTCAACTTCCGCAGTCGCTTGCGGGCGAGCTTGGCGCCCACCACCTCGTGGTGGTGGAAGGAGACCTTGCCATCGGTGTTATCAAAGGTATCCGGCTTGCCAATATCATGTAGTAGCGCCGCCCAGCGCAGGACGAGGTCTGGACCATCTTCCTCTTGATCCATGGCCTGGCTTAGCACCTTGAGCGAGTGGGCATAGACGTCCTTGTGCTGCGCGTGTTCGTCCGCGGTCATGCGTAGCGCGGGGATCTCCGGGAAGATATAGTCCGCGATTCCCGTAGATACCAGTAGATCAATGCCATCCCACGGGGCCGTGCCGCAGATGAGCTTATCCAGCTCCACCTGCACGCGCTCCACGGTGATGCGCTGGATCTCGCCAGCCATATCCCGCATGGCTTCCACGACGCGATCGGCCACGCGAAATTCTAGCTGGGAGGCAAACCGAGCTGCACGCAGCATGCGAAGCGGATCATCGTGGAAGGAGATCTCCGGCTTATCCGGGGTATCGAGAACCCGGTCAGCTATGTCTTGGAGGCCGTGGAGGGGATCGTGGAACTTAAAGGAGGCGTCGGCAAGCAGCTCAATGGCCATCGC
Source organism: Corynebacterium sp. S5S1 (assembly GCF_001913985.1). Lineage (NCBI taxonomy): Bacteria > Bacillati > Actinomycetota > Actinomycetes > Mycobacteriales > Corynebacteriaceae > Corynebacterium > Corynebacterium sp. S5S1. The sequence continues at coordinate 11,297 of NZ_MKXT01000026.1, read as the reverse complement.
ATTGGCCTTGAAGTCGCGCCGGACAAGATCGCCTTCCAAGGTGTCACCGTAAACCACCTCAGGATTGCGGGACTGGCCGTCATAAGAATCGGAGCGGAAGGTAGTGATCTCAATCTGCTGGCCCTTGTAGGCCGCGGAGACGGTACCGAAGTCTATGCCGGTATCCCACACGGTTTCGGCCCACTCATCGAGGATCTCCTTGACCACCTCGGGGCGGGCCGGGGTAGTAAAGTCCAGGTCATTTCCCAAGCGACCCAAAAGCGCATCGCGCACAGAGCCGCCCACGAGGTAAAGCGAGTAACCGCGCGCGGCAAATTTCTCCACCAGTCCGCCCAGCAGGCTACTGAGGGAGGAGACGGTGGATTCCGCGCGGGCAAGAACGCCGATTAGCTGAGTGTCCTGAAAATTCACGGGTGAGAGTCTACTACGATTGGCAGGGATGACTAACCAAGAACAGGGCCCCTCCAAGGGAGGCGGCCGCAACCGCAACCGGTCCCGGCGCAGGCGGCGCCGCCGGCCGGATAATCGCGCGCGCCGCACCACTCAGCAGCGCAAGCCCTACCGCGGTGGCAATGGCCAATCCACGGCCATGGAAACCCGCGATGAAACCTCCGCGGGCGGCCTCGTTGTCTCCGGCTTGGCGGAGTGCGTCGATGCCAATGGCAACGTCGACCTTTCCCGGCTCTATGTGGCGCTCATCGGCCGCCTCGACCGCCGCGGGCGCCTGCTGTGGTCCATGCCCAAGGGCCACGTGGAAAATGGCGAGGCCAAGGAGGTCACCGCTGAACGCGAGGTATGGGAAGAAACCGGCATTTCTGGTGAGGTTTTTGCGGACCTCGGCATGATTGATTACTGGTTCGTCTCTGATGGGGTGCGCATCCATAAGACCGTGCACCACCACTTGCTGCGTTTTGTAGACGGCATTATGAACGATGAGGATCCAGAGGTCACTGAGGTCTCGTGGATCCCCGTCTCTGAACTCATCGAGCACTTGGCCTACGCCGATGAGCGCAAGCTGGCGCGCATCGCGCATGATCTCCTTCCCGATCTCGCACGAAAGGAAGCTGCGGCGGGGAAAGTGACCCCACGGTAATGCGTCAGCGCCTAAAGTCTTGGGCCGTCGTGGGCGGCTGCATGGCGGTAGCGGGGTGGGGCGTGTGCCTGCCGCTACCAGAGGCCGCCGCGCAGATGGACTCGGCCGCCGAAAAGCAGCAGGATATCCAGGCATGGTTGGGCGCGCGTGGGCCGGAGCGGGCCACTCTTGATCTCCTTGCGGCCGAGCCCTTTACCGTGGGCAAGGACCTGAAACTGACCTTCCGGCTGCACAATCCTACCGATGAAGCCATGGAGGATCTCCAGCTCACGAGCCGCCGCGGCGATGCCGTGGAGGATACCGCGCAGGCCCGCACACAGCTGGCCACCGGCGAATTCCCGTATTACGGTCCCAGCACCGCCACCGCGCCCCTGCAGCCGGGCGAATCCCGCGAGGTTACCTTCCAGGTTCCCACCTCCTTGCACGGCGAGCAGACCTTGGCGATTGAGGAGCCCGGAGCCTATCCACTGCTTTTTACCCTCACCGGCACCATAGGCGGCGAGGCGGTTAGCTTTGCGGAGGAGCGCCTCGTAGGCCAGGTGAAGGGGAAGGAGCAGGCGCTTGGCGATGCCCCCTCGGATCCCACACCCCACGATCTCAGCGTGGTTTATCCCATCAGCGCCGATATCGACTCGATACCAGGCGGCGCTGGGGGAGAGGAGCTTATCCTCTCCTCTGATGAGTTAGCAGATGAACTGGCTGAGGGCGGCCGGCTCGATCGCTTGGTCAGCACGTACGCCAACCACGACCTGCGCGGGGCAGGCTGCGTAGCCATCGATCCCGCCCTCTTGGATACGGTCAACCGCATGGCGGAGGGCTATAAGGTGGGCTCTGCCCGCCTATCTCAAGCCGAGCGCCCTAAGCGCCTGCGCGATTCGTGGTTCACTAACGAGGACGATGTGCACCTCGAACCCGGCTCAGGGAAAGAGAATGCCGCCCGCTGGCTCAAGCGCCTGCGCGAGCTCGATTGCTTTATGTCTATGCCGTGGGCGAACGCCGATGCTTCCTCCGTGGCCAAAGCGAATAATCCCTTCCTTACCTACGAAGGACTGCAACGCGGCAATCACACCATCGAGCGAATTCTCGGTGCCAAGCCGGCCACCACCGTGCTCGCGGTCGGCTCCGGCTATGTGGATCAGCAGCTGCCCCTGCCCGCATTGGTGGCGGATAATACTTCGTGGCCCGGCCGCGCCGTGACTTTCGACGCCTCCCTGGGCGCCCTCCTCGCCCAAACCGGCTCCAAACCACAGACGGTGGGCTATTCCAACCCAGAGCTGCGCTACGATTACTCGCTCGATTCCGATCTTTCTCGTGCCATCACCGGCGGCGCCGCACTGAGCTTGGCCGCGAGCGATGATACCGTGGCACGCTTGCCCAATTACTTGGATCCCAGCGCGGCCGAGTACGCACTCGACTCTGCCGAGGCACTCATCGCTTCCGGTAAGTCCCATCCGCGCACCGTCGGCAGCCTGAAGCAGGAGACCGCGGAGCCCGGTTCACTGCCCGGCAGCCCCTTTAGCGATCCCGCCGCCTTTGTCGAATCCGATATCGTCCGCGTGGAGCAGCAGGCCCGCTACACCGACGAGCTGATGAATATCATGGTCGATGATCCCGATATCGCGCTCACTCGCTATGAATTCGTCCTGCCTTTGCGCCGGGATCTGCTCGCCGCCCTCTCGCTGACCAACCGCGATAGCTTGGGAAGCAATGCAGAGGCGCAGCGCCGGTTCACTCATACGATGGATGTGCATTCCGATACGCTGCGGAACTTGCGTTCTTCTGTGGCGCTTATCCCACCGGGCAATGTCTATACCCGCGTATCCGAGTCATCGCCGCTGCTCATCGTGGCAGAAAATGGCCTGCCACTACCGGTGGAGGCCAAGCTGCAATACGATGCCCCCGATGGCGCGCGCCTCAACACACCCAAGAGCGTCCGTATTCCGGCCAAGGGCTCTATTACTGTATCCATGACCGCCGATATGCCTAAGGACGCCGATCGCACGGACATTGGCCTGTGGCTTGCTACCCCAGAAAAGCAAACCATCTCCGAGCCCATCAATATCGCTGTGCAAACGCGTGCCGGTATCGTAAGCGTGTATGGCGTCGGCATAGCCGGCGCCCTTGCGCTGGTCTTAGCCACGCTCTTCCGGCTAGGCCGCCATCGGCGCAAAAAATCACAAAGGCTTAAAAAGTAAGTTGAAGTTGTATCCTCTATGACTGATAAGACTGGCCGCGAGGCCGAACACGTGGAGAAGTCACCTGCGGGTGTAGTTGAGCCGAAGGATGCCGCCGTGCCGGCAGAGCGCCCCGCCCCGGCGGGTGCCCGCGGCCGCATCGTCCAGGCCTCTCCTCCCGCTCCGGTACCCGAAAAGCGCCCCGCCCCAGCGGTGAAGGACACCACCGTTCCTCCTGAGGAGGATAAGTCCGCGCTCACTGGACGCAACGCGGACAATGAATCATCCAATCAGGATGTCATCCGCGCAACAGGCACGATGGCCGTCGCGACGCTGCTATCCCGCATCACCGGCTTCTTACGCCAGATGCTCATCGGCGCCACGCTCGGCGCCACGGTGGGAACTGCGTTTAGTAGCGCCAACCAGATCCCCAACCTCGTCACCGAGATCGTTTTGGGTGCGGTGCTGACCTCTCTGGTCGTGCCCGTCCTCGTGCGCGCCGAAAAGGAAGACACGGACCGCGGTGAGACCTTTGTCCGGCGGCTATTTACCCTGGCCTTTTCCATTCTGGGCATAGTCACCATTGCCTCCGTAGTACTCGCTCCCTTCTTAACAAGGATGATGCTGCCGGAGGATTCCAAGGCCAATGCCGTGCAGGCAACCTCCTTGGCCTTTTTACTGCTGCCGCAGATCCTTTTCTACGGCCTCTTCGCCCTCTTCCAGGCCGTCCTCAATACCAAGAATATCTTTGGTCCGGGCGCCTGGGCGCCGGTGATCAATAACGTCATCTCCATTAGCGTGCTGCTGGCTTATCGCATCCTGCCAGGCGAGCTCGACCCGCATGATCCCACGCCGGTGGCCGATCCACACGTCATGCTACTGGGCTTGGGCACCACCACGGCGGTGATGGTGCAGTGCCTCATCCTATTGCCGTATCTGAAAAAGGCCGGCATTAACCTGCGCCCCAAATGGGGCTTGGATGCGCGCATCAAGCAATTCGGTGGCATGGCACTGGCTATTATTACCTACGTAGCCATCTCCCAGTTGGGCTACGTAATCACCTCTCGCGTGGCCGCATACGCGGATGCGGGCGCTCCGCTGGTCTATCAGAATGCCTGGCTCATGCTGCAGGTGCCTTATGGCGTTATCGGCGTGACGCTCCTGACGGCGATTATGCCTCGCCTGTCCCGCAACGCCGCCGACGGCGATGTAGATGCCGTGGTCCGCGATCTCACCCTGGGCTCCAAGCTGACTTTCATCGCACTTATCCCCATCGTCATCTTCATGACCGGCTTCGGCGTTCCTATCGCCCGCGCCCTCTTCCAATACGGTGCCTACGGCGCCGAGAGCGCCGAGCAGCTCGGCCTGACCATCAGCTTCTCCGCCTTCACACTCATCCCGTATGCCTTGGTGCTGCTGCACCTGCGCGTGTTCTATGCCCGCGAGGAAGCCTGGACGCCTACCTTCATCATCGCCGGCATCACGCTGACCAAGATCGTCCTCACGCTCTTGGCACCATTGATGACGTCCAACCCGGACCGCGTGGTGATTCTGCTCGGTACGGCCAATGGCTTTGGCTTCGTCTCCGGTGCGGTCATTGGCGGCTTCCTGCTCAAGCGCAAGCTCGGCAGCCTCGGCGGCAAGGCCGTCACGCAGACCGTGCTGTGGGCTTCCGGTTCCGGCCTAGTGGGCTTGGTCGTCTCCTGGGTGCTGTATTGGGGCATGAATTTCCTCCTCCCGGAGAATCTGCCGTCCATCGTCTCGCTGATCAAGGTCGCGGTGCTCGGCATCATCTTCCTCATCGCCACCGGCCTGGTGCTGTCCAAGTCCTCCTTGCCGGAGGTGCAGAATTTGGCCCGTGCCCTACAGCGCATCCCGGGCATGTCCCGCTTCATCAAGGTCGATTCTTCCAAGGCCATCGAGTTGGAAGAGCCCGACGTGCCGGAAATTCAACCGGTATTCTCCCAGGACGCCTTCAACGCCACCCTGGTACCGCCACCGATGTCCGCCGGTATCGTCCGCGGACCACGCCTCGTGCCGGGTGCCCCGGTATCGGATGGCCGCTTCCGCCTGCTCCAAGATCACGGCGCGGTTACTGGTGCGCAGTTCTGGCAGGCGCGCGAACAGTCCACCGGCCGACTAGTCGCGTTAACGTTCGTCGATACCAATAGCCTAGCGCCAATTGCGCCGGCGACGCCGGGAGTTGCCGCCCGCCGCTCCGCAGAGATTTCGCGCAATACCCGCCGCCTAGCCGAGCTGGAGCTCGATACCGTGGCGGATAATATCCAAGTTCTGTCTTATCGCACTGGCTGCCTGGTAGTGGCGGATTGGTTTGAGGGCACCTCCCTTAAGCAGGTGGCTGAGGCCGATAACCTCGATCCCCATTCCGTGGCTCGTGCTACTGCACCGCTATTTGCTGACGCCGCCGCTGCCCACAATGCCGGCCTCATCCTCGGAGTGGAACATCGCGACCGTTTCCGCGTTTCTACCGACGGTGTGGTCAAGGTTGCCTTCCCCGCCGTGCTGGACGGCACCTCCGCCGCTACCGACCGCGAGGCTCTAAGCTCCGCCCTCGAGCTGCTCGTAGAGTCCACGGAGCCTTCGCCGAAGAAGCTACGCGATATTTCTGAGGACGCCAACCTTCCCGCGGACGAGGCCGCCCAGCGCGTCGAAGATGCGCACTACGCGCTCGATAGTGCCGACGAAGACAGCCGCGAGGAAAAGATGGAGGAGCTGCAAGAGGCACAGGCGCTAACCTTGGCCGGCATCGCCCAGCGCCTGCGCGACTTCGCACCGGATGAACCAGAAGAAGCACCCGAGGCCCTGCCGGTAAAGGCGGAAGAAGAACCAGCTCAAGAAGATGATCCAGCCCAAGAGCCTGGCTTCGGCGGCCGCGGTTATTCCGGTTCCGGCGTCATCGTCATCGGCATCTTCGCCACCATCTTCGTCGTAGCAATGGCCGCGCTCACCACCTGGATCATGTCCCTGCTCAGCAATGTGGAGGCATCCAACCCGGTCAGCGAGACCATCCACGGCAGCACGGACATTCCGGATACCCCGCCGGTGCGTCTCCAGCCTTCCTCTGCGGTTACCGTCCCTGATAACAAGGACAATGCAGCGCTTATCGACGGCAAAACGGCCACCACTTGGTCCACTAAAGAGGAGGACACCGGCGTCCTCGTCACCTTGGATACGCCAACGCACCTTGCGGTCCTGCCGGTGGTGCAGTCCAACTCCACTGGGGCGAGGTACGCCGTCTATGGCGTAAATCAAGACAGCTTCAATCCGGAGAATCCACAAGCTGGCTCCCTGCACCAACTGGCCAGGGGCAAGTTCGAAAGCGGCAAGGAAGATATCGAGCTGGAGGAAACCACCGAGCAATTCGACGGCCTCCTCCTCATGATCACCGAGCTGCCCAAGTCCGATAAGGCAACCATTGCAGACATTGGTCTCGTCGGGCAGCCCTAGGCACAACCCACACGGCCGAATCGAGGACACGACCCTCGATTCGGCCTTCTTTTTTAAGCTTTTCCACATTCACACTTCTTTGCCCTGCACGTTCAAGAATTATTTACTTCACATGTTGACTATTTAGAAGTGGTACGCACACGGTGGGGCGTAACGCACACAACAGCCTTAGGAGTATTCATCATGTCCCTCGCAGCAGGTACCTACGCACTAGACCCAGCCCACACCGTTATCGGATTCGTCGCCAAGCACGCGATGGTCACCAAGGTTCGCGGTAACTTCGCAGACTTCGAAGGCACCATCACCGTGGCCGAGAACATCGCCGAGTCCGCTGCTGAGGCAACCATCCGCACCGCTTCCATCACCACCGGCAACGATGACCGCGATGCACACGTAAAGAACGAGGACTTCTTCGCAGTAGAGCAGTACCCGGAGATCACCTTCAAGGCCACCAACCTCAACGTTGACGAGAATGGCAACGGCACCGTCACCGGTGACCTCACCATTAAGGACACCACCAAGTCCGTCGACCTCGACGTTGAAGACGTTGCTACCGCTGAGGACCCCTTTGGCAATACCCGCTTGGGCTTCGAGGCAACCACCAAGATCAACCGCAGGGACTTCGGCATCGACTTCAACGCTCCGCTGAAGACCGGCGGCGTGCTGGTCTCCGAGGAGATCAAGATTGAGCTCGAGGTCTCTGCTATCAAGCAGTAAGCCGGCAGCCTTAGGCGCTAAAGGTCTTGAGCATCTCCTAGCCCGCAGCAACCTTTGGCTGTGGGCTTTTTCTTCATGCGGTATAGCACTCCATTCACTTGGTCAATTGCAAAACAACTTGAAACAACTTTGTTTTACAGTGTTTACCTGCAGGTATCGTCTTATAGACTCGACTAAATTGCATTAGTTCTTGTCGAGTTGTTTCAAACAACTCGTGCTACCACGCACCAATTTCAGAGGTAGAATTAGAAAGTATCCTCGCCGCTCTTGTAGCTATCGCACCAGGAATGACTGGGGATATCCAAGAAGGCCAACTGTTGGATTTCGAAGAGCATCCGGTCAAGCCCATGGAAGTGGTATATCTGTTCTTTCTAAAACGAGGACAGTGTCAGGAGCGGTGTTAGGGTCCAGCTCGCGTTGAATGTAAGATTCTTGGCAACCTTTAAAAGATAGGCCTCGGTTAATGCAAATATCTAATATTTATCTCGCCTACGTCAAACGCTTCTTTCTAGACCGGCCTGATTCAGCAATCCAGGTTCTTGCAGGTGCCAGTTTTGATGAGCAAGAGATTCTCGAGTGGATTGAGGAAGGGAAAAAAGTAGACCATGACATTTGGTACGAGGAAATTCGGATAGAGAACCCTCCCCATTCTCTCAGCTCGCCGAGTGAGGTATTAGTTTATTTCGATGGGTGTGATTTTGACGAAGGATGGGAACATGATTTCCAGTGGACAGATCCAGTAGGTCGTAGAGCCCTTATCCCCGAAAAGTTTAATGGAGTTGTACGCCCCCAACCTGAAACAGAAGGAGTGCTACGGGAAGACGGATATGTAGGTAATGATTACTATCTGTGGAGAGTTCCTTGCCCATGGAAAAGCCGCTACCTTTTAGCTCCGTTCCAGGAAAAGAGTAATGAGTACATTAACTACGGACGTCCGTGGACGGTTTGAGCGTAATTAAATCGTAAAATGGTGATGCAGAAAAGTGACCTTAACTAGCTGCTCTAGTTAAGGTCACTTTTGTTTGTGCTAATGATTTTCATCAAAAATAAATCCGATAAGACATCAGAAAATGGTTAGCCGTGACCCATTAGCGGAATGTAAAGCTCTGCGTCTATCCTTCTGTCTGCTTTCATCCTTCTCAATTCCATAAAATGCTGAGGAACGTTGTTGCTGACTTCCCCAAGCCACTCGATTTTATCTCCTGATCCATAGTCCAAGTCCCCGACAAGTGGGTCGCCAGCAAGCCCTATCCGCCCAACCTTTTACAGCAGTATCTTCCTCCGAAGAGACGCCCCCAGTACTCGGTATTGGGAACATTTCCATACCAACATACGCAAGTCCTCGCGTAACTCTCATTACTGAAAATACGCAGTAGACGAATTGGGGAGTTCTCCAGGCCGCTCTAAGCTCGACAGCCCCTGGGGAAATCAGGTTTTCTTCAGCGAAATATCTCTTCAAAAGAGAATTCATATAGCCCCCGAAAGCTGATGAGCTCCACTCAGCCTTCATATTCCACACTCCACACTTCAATGTGCCAAAATTTTGTCCTGCACCAATTCACTGTATTTTACAGCCGAAAAATATCCTCAAGGGTTTATTTCTAGAATCGTGCTCTGATTCTTATCCTCTCCGAGACAGACAACACTTGCAAAAGTTGATTACACCTCACAGAACGTTGTTCTCCTCGAGCTTGGTGAGAAGCTCCGGGAACTTGAAGGCGCTCCACACCTCGCGCACGTTGGGGGAGAAGGCATCGAGTTAGGTGAGCATGCCTTTTTCACGCGGTCATCGCTGCCGCCGATGGTGGCCAGGGACAGCTCGGAGGTGTTGTAGAAAGACAGGCTGTGGCTGTACTGGATGATCGCATCCCACATGGATTCGGAGAAGGTGGTGTGCTTGAGCGTCTGCAACAACGCGCAGGTAGGTGTCGGCGGTTTGCCATACGGCCTTGTCAAGTGAGGTGGATGAAACCATGGTGCGGTGTCTCTTTCGTTACTCAAGTATTAACTGGCAGCGTGCCTGGGCGGGTTATGCGCAGCAGGTGTAGCTACCCCGAACCGTCTTTGTCCTCTACTTTGCCGGACGTATAGGACATGGCGTGGCAGGTTTCGAACTAAGAGAAGATTACGGGTGGAGAGGGGAAATGTACCCGAACTGCCGGAAAATATCCCTAATTGGAATGGCGGTGAAACTGCCCCTGGGCTAACAGACTTCAACCATCCCGAGAGGATGTGGACCCTACGCTAAAGGAGGGAGTTGATCTTCTCCCACAGGGTCTTTTCGAGTTCACCCTCAATAGCGATGAGCTCTTTGTGGAGTTCCTTAAGGGCATCGCCTCTCCAGGTAAGAGTCTTAAAAGCGGCGGCGCTCTTCTTGGGTTCCCTTTTCACGGTAATGCGATCACCGGACTGGATGGCATCCACAGGCAACCCAAGTAACTCATATACTTCGGTATCCGTTATCTCGCTGTGGAAGCCATGTGCTACTTCATTGCGGAGATCAATTGCAGTTTTCAGCCGATCCAAGAGGGACTCGGGAACATGGGGCTTCAGGCTCTCCTGCAGTTGAGTTCCTGAGCGTGTCCATGCTTTATCAATTGGCGAATCAAATGGGCCAGACTTTGAGACTGCAATGATCTGCCCCGCGACGTGTTCTGTCGCAGCTGCCTGAGAGATCACTAGGCCAATTTGGCGTAAATTCTGGTCGTTCAGCATTTCTGAGCTGCCCCGGAATTTTTCTAAGTCTGTTTGGTGGATGATTTTTTCTGATATCGCTTTTAGTATTTGTTTTGCTTGCTTGCGCTTGTTTGGGTCTTGGCCGAACTGGTCAGCGCATAAGTAGAAGAGAGCTTTTAACACATCTGTATCATCAGGCAAGTTTTGGAAAAATTCGTTTCCGCTCATGAAATGCGCCCTTCTGTCATCAACGATGGAAAAGTATGTCAAAATCTTGTCGGATTAGTTAACCTCATTGTCTAGCTGTTCGCGACATGAATGTTCACTCGGCCCCCTAGCTGTACTGACCGGAGACGTTGATTGAGACGGCTCACTGGTGCTGTTGCAAAGTTGGGGCAGTAGAAAGACCGGCGTGAAATAATCAGAGCCATGGGCATCTTCTCCGGTCGGCATTTCCCCCGTGACATCATCCTGTGGGCGGTGCGGTGGTACTGCCGCTACGGCGTGAGCTACCGCGACCTCGAAGAAATGATGACCGAGCGGGGTGTGCCAGTCGATCACACCACGATTTACCGCTGGGTGCAGAAATACGCCCCTGAGCTGGATAAGCACACTCGCTGGTACCGGCAGGTACCCGACTGGCAGGCCCGGTCCTGGCGGGTGGATGAGACCTATATCCGGGTCGGCGGCACGTGGTGCTATCTCTACCGGGCTATTACCGCCGGTGGGCAGACCTTAGACTTCTACCTCTCACCAAAACGGAATGTGGCTGCGGCCAAGCGTTTCCTGGCCAAGACGCTGCGATCGAATACGACAGCCGGGTCCCCGCGGGTCATCAACACCGACAAGGCACCAGCTCTGGCCAAGGCAATATCCGAGCTGAAGGCGGAGGGAATCTGCCCTCAGACGGTGGAGCACCGGCAGGTGAAATACCTGAACAACGTTCTCGAGGGAGATCATGGCCGACTTAAAAGAATCCTGGGACCGAAGGGGGCGTTCAAAAACCGAATTTCCGCCTACCGGACGTTGAAAGGGATGGAAGCGATGCATTCATTACGGAAAGGTCAGGGTGTCGATTTGGGGTAGTTGGTACCGCGAGTCTGCGTAGTTGGTACCGGTGTTCCACGTACCCGGTACTGCAAGGGGTTTTCTTTCATAGTTGATGTTGG
>NZ_MKXT01000074.1:2902-3353 GCF_001913985.1 Corynebacterium sp. S5S1 | reverse complement strand
TCAATTTTCAGTTCGCTGTCTGCTTCCACACCAGCTTCTGGGTCTGGGGTCACGCGCATTTCAGCGTCAATGGCCTGCATTGCTTTGTCACCGGCTTCTTTTGCCTTTTCGGTGGCGGACTCTGCGGCATCGCCAGCCGCCTTCGTAGCGGATTCTGCGGCGTCGGCATCCTCAGAGGTGACAGAGACGGCGGTGTCTTTAGCTTCTTCAGAAGAGCAGCTGGCCAACACCAGTGCGGATGCGGCGGTGATGCCCAAGGCTGCGGAACGAAGCGTACGGCGACGGGAAGTCTTTGCAATAGTCATAAGCGCCATTATATGCATGGCTTATTTTTGAACAAGCTAAGAGTTGCTTTAGAGGTAGGCATCGGGAAATATGGCCACATGTGAATTCCCTGCGCAAAACACTCTTAGCGACGCTTTCTGCCACGTGCATTCTCCTAGCATCGTGC
>NZ_MKXT01000074.1:2404-2836 GCF_001913985.1 Corynebacterium sp. S5S1 | reverse complement strand
AGCATTCTAAGCGTGGCAATGGTACGGTGCTTCCGGAACGCTACGACGATCGCTTCCCGCGTGCTCAGGAAGCTCCAGCAGATCAGCCACCAGGACCAGAGGCTCCGGGGGCGAATCCCGAGATGAACGAACACCCGGTGGCACCGGCACAAGTCGAGGCACCTGCTCCTGCTGCTCCACCGGCGGCACCCGGCGCCGAGCCGTATTTCCAGAACTGCGCTGCAGCCCGCGCCGCCGGGGCCGCTCCGCTGCACAGGGGCGAGCCGGGCTATCGCTCACAACTTGACGGCGATAACGACGGCATAGCCTGTGAATAATCCTGTCCGGGCTATAGCTTGAGCCTGTGGCCTACAGAAAGCGATAGCCGCAGCGAAACCACTGCGGCTGGAAAAATAACTCTACGGCCAAGCAAAGACCGACGTTTGGTTTAGG
>NZ_MKXT01000074.1:0-2398 GCF_001913985.1 Corynebacterium sp. S5S1 | reverse complement strand
GGCCCGGTGGTTCCCGTCGCTGGTCTTATCGTCTGAGGCAGGCTCGTCGGCACGCTTGTACTCGGCTGCTTCCGGGCGTAAATCCATCGAAGTGAACTCGCCCGCGTTCATACCAGCGACATCGGCATGCTCCGACGCATTTCCCGCCGCATGTGCGCCAGCATCATCGCTGGCCACACCGCGTTCTTTCCCGACATTTTTATCACCAGACCCGCTGCCCACCAAGGAACTCAGGTTTTGGTTTAGGTCAGTAAAGCCTTTTTGGAACTTACCCATGTTGTCCATAAAGCCACCCAAAATGTCGATAGGCAACGGAAAGACTACAGTCGAGTTTTGGTCTGCCCCGAGCTCCAGAATGGTCTGCAGGTACCGCAATTGAAGCGCAGCCGGTGCCTTCTGTAGTTCCTCGGCGGCCTCACGCAGTTCCTTGGAGGACTGTAACTCACCGTGCGCAGAAATAACCTTTGCGCGTCGCTCACGCTCGGCCTCGGCCTCGCGTGCCAATGCGCGTTGCATGAGCTCCGGAATTTCCACGTCTTTAATCTCCACGATACGGGTCTCCACACCCCAACGATGTGTTTGACCGTTGATAATGCGACGCAAATCTTCGTTAAGCTCATCACGATGAGCTAAGAGATCATCCAAACTAGCACGTCCCAACAGGGAACGAAGGGTGGTTTGCGCGATCTGCGAGGTTGCCACCGCGTAATTTTCCACCTGCAGCACGGCCTTGATGGAATCGGTGACCTCGAACATGACGACGGCGTTGACTCGCACCGATACGTTGTCTTTAGTAATGATTTCCTGCGGCGGAATAGTTAGCGTAACCACGCGCTGGTCGACGCGTTCCATTTTGTCAATCACCGGGATGATCCAGTGCCCACCAGGTTCCATTAGCGGGCGCAAGTGTCCGAAACGGAACGCCACACCACGCTCGTACTGTTTAATTACTTTGAATGAATAGCTGATGATAACTACCAGCACTCCCAGTGCTAGTAGTGCCATAATCGGCCAAAATACTAGTGCGCTCATTACAGATTCGCCTGTGCCTTACTCTTTGTCTGCGGACTTGCTAGCTGCCCGCTTATCAGAACCGTAGTAGTGCTTATATTTCGCAGCGATAACTTCCTCGTGGTTCTCCCCAGTAGCGCGGATACGCTCGGACCCATATTTCTTCGCCAAACGGGTGACTTCATCGTCGCGTACACCGGCGATCGCTTCTTTTGTCGAACGATACTTCACACCGTATTTATCGGTCACCGCCGCCGTCACTTCAGCTTCGATATTGTCCATCGAGGGCAATGCTTCTGGGAAGTTCGACGGCGTCGTCCAGAGATGACGCGCCAGTGGCGTGGTGCCTCCGATCAGAATGATGAGCACGCTCCCAGTCAGAATCAGGTCCGCGGTGTCTGAATGCACCAGTAACGACATGATCGGAAGGATAAAGCCCATCAATGCGACCGCAAGGGAGACGCCGCGGTGGAAGCGACCAGTTTCCGAGTGCGGCCATGGATCCAATTGGCGGGTGACTTCACGACCTTTCGCGCTGACGGTGCAGGCGTCTTTGACCGGACAGGTGTTGCATACCGTCGGGTTTCCGCGGTAGCGCATGACTCGGTTTTCTGGGTCAAAGCTCGATGGCCACAGCCACTGATCTTCCGGGCACTGCCAGGCGTCGTGCGATTCCATGTAGCGGAACCCACCAGCCTGATCTCCGGTTTTGTTCGATGCCGACCGTGCCATTCGGTCAAAACCCCAGGCGACTGCCAAGAGAAACAGACCATAAATGGCACTAAGAATCGTAAATACCGCAGGTAACGCCATTACTTACTCACTGTCATTTCTTTGTTCGCCGCCGCCAGCGTCTCGATTATCTGAGCTGTAGCTACCGCCCCACTTGGTAGAGCTGGAAGAATTAGCACCTTTGTGCTTACGCAAAGTTTCTGAAAGCTCAGCTCCGCTGCGGTTGTCGACACGGCCATGGCCACCGGAAACCAACCCGACTGGAGAACCACCGGTGCCTGCTCCGGCCGGTTCCAGGTTTTCTTCGGATTCGATCTTGCTAAACAATGGTGTGACTGGGAATTCTTCCTCGTCCTGCATCGTTGGAATATCGCCGCTGTGACGAATGGCCTTAAAGGCTCCCCAAATCAAACCTGGGATACCAGCTAAGAAGATGACATCGCCTGGCAAACGCAACCATTCGATGATTGCGTTATCCGGCTGCGTAATATATCCCAACGAGCGGGCTTCTACATAGCCTTCTGCAACGGAGTGATAAAGCTGCAGTGTACCCAGCGGTAGCAGCGAGATAAAGACCATCCACAAAAGACCGATATTAAGCAGCCAGAAGCTCCATTGCATCGATTTATCGGACCAGTATTTCGGTGGGGTTAGG
>NZ_MKXT01000073.1:1227-3656 GCF_001913985.1 Corynebacterium sp. S5S1 | reverse complement strand
GTGCGCAACAACTCGGATTTTCCGGAGCCGGTGGCGCCGATGCATAAACCGTGCGGGCCCATGCCGCCGTGCGCGGATTCTTTCAAATCCAGCTGCACCGGGGTTTTGTCCGGCCCGAGGCCGATCGGCACGGTTAAACGGCGATCGTCGCGTTCGCGTTCTGGCCACATCGTGGAATTATCTAACTGCCGCAGATCGTCGATGCCGAGCAGCGAACCCATCTCATTGCGCGTGGTCTCGCCCGTACCGCCGGTGGCATACGGCCGAGAATATTTCGCCAGCGCCTTGGCTAATGCGCGCAACTGGCCGTCGGCAAGTCCATCGGCTAACCCAAGATTTTCCAAGCCGGCTTCGGTTTGCACCGCCAGCTCGTCGTTGGCAAACAGCACTAGACCTTCCATCTCGGCACGAATGCCCAGCGCAGTGGTGCTCCGCGAGTTGATGTCGATGATGGTGGTCCACTCGTCGTCGACCAAAAACTCCTCGGTACCGGTGGTGGGTACGTCGTCGACCAGCAAAATTCGATACTGCGCATCCTCCGGGCTGCGAGTGTGCGGCAACCACTTCAGCCACTCCCAATTATGTGCAGTGCCGCCGTGTGAATCGCCGGTGTGTGAATCACCGCTGCCCACCACACTGATGCCGACGGTATCCGGGCCATGATGGACAACCAGCTGCGCCAGCAGCGCACGAGCCAGTGAGCGTGCCCGAATACCCGATAACCCGATGCAGCCAAAAGCCTGCAACTGGACGACGATGGGCAGCTCCGCAACCTGCGAGACCTGGTCAACCGTACGACGTACACTCACCGCACAGACCGGGTCCAGATCTTCCGGCGCACCCGATTCGCTGACTTCCACCGGGGTGCACAGCTCCGCCTCACCGAGCCCCAGCCGCACCTGCAACACATCGTCGTCATCGCCACTGCGCTCCCACAATCGTCGGGTGCTCAGCCGCGCATGCACATCCTCCGGGTGCGGATGGCGGGCCAACTGGTGCGCACGCTGCTTATCGGCGTTGCGTTCTGCTTTATCCCGGATGACATCCAAGTGGCGCAGGTAGGTTCGGCGAGTGTCATCGGCGTCGGCCTGCTGTCCCTGCGGCATGAACATCATCGCCATCGACATCACCATCATCAGCGGAAAGATCAGCAGCATCGGCGACATCCCCACCCCACTGACCGAACCACCACCGAAAAACATCACGCCGACCAGCAACACCAACACCGCGATCATCACCACCGGCAGCAGGATGCGCAACATCGGCACTGCTTGTGGTTTTTGTGCGGCCGGAACCGCGTCGATATTCAGGCTGCCCTGCGGTAGTGGCGGCAAAGGATCGCGTTGCGCCTGCGTGATTGGCTCCACCGTAAACTCCTGCGGGCCTGTGCTCAGCGTCCGCATATCGGCAGCCGCGGCAGCGTTATCGCTGGCTGCTTGGTTAATAGCGGCGGTATTGCTCGCTTCTGTGGCGCTTAAACGCGCAGAATTCATAACCCCTCCCCGAATTATGTCTTTCCCCCGAGCATTAGACACAGGCCACATTGTAGGTCACAATTGCGGCATGGGGGTGCTGTAGGTCGCGGGTACGTCCCCAACGACTGCGTACCCGCATTCGGGAGGGGAATTTTCGGGAGGGAATCTCATGTCTATCACGCAGTGTTTGCGTGTGTCTTTGTGTTTTGTTGTCGGGGAATTTTCCCGCGAGGTCGATGTCGCAATCCCGCGGCACGCGTCGATTCTGGAGTTATTGCCGCGCTGCACCCAGCTGTGCCAGGCACCGCGAATTTCCAAGCCGTGGCAGGCGTCTACCGTGGTGGGCCAACCATTGGATATGGGCTCGCCGGTGGGAGAAATTGGGCTTGCCGACGGCGACACCATCCTGGTGCATCCACGTGCGGAATTGCGCTCGCCGGTGGTGCGGGATTCTGCGGAATCGCTGGCTGCCACCGCTCACGGCAATCGCGCTGGTCAGCAGCTGTCGGCGGTGGTACTTGCTGCGCAAGCCGGGGCAGCACTTCTGACCGCCGGGTTGGCGTGGTGGTGGCTGGCGTTTGCGGTGGCTGCGTTTATCGGGGTGGTTATCGTGCCGTGGCAGCAGCGCATGCGGCACAAGGCTGTCGGTGGTGACAGTGCTGCGGTGGCACTCGCTTCGATCATCTCCGCCGGACTGGCCGGTGGTTTTCTCGTTGCCTGGGGGCTACAGCCTGCCGGAGCACCAGCGGATCTGTTAGCAGAACTTTCCGCTGCCGATACCGCATGGGCGTTATTATCCGGCGTGGCGGTGGCAGCATTATTGCTGGTGCTCATGATCGTTTACCGCGCTTTATCCATGCGCGTGGTCGCCGCGCTCACAACCGCGGCGGTATTGCTCGCTTCTGTGGCGCTTAAACGCGCAGAATTCATAACCCCTCCCCGAATTATGTCTTT
>NZ_MKXT01000073.1:0-1171 GCF_001913985.1 Corynebacterium sp. S5S1 | reverse complement strand
CAGCGCACCCACGATGTGCACGCAGGAATCGTCAGCGGCATTGCGGCCACGGTGGTTCCCGCACTGCTGGCAGTGGGCACGGAAGGCGAAATTTTTGCACAGATGCTGTGCCTCGCAGTAGCTGGTGCGGTCTGTTTACATGCCGCCCGGCACCACCACGGTGCTGCGGTGTGGGCATTACTGCTGGTAGTCGCAGCCGCAGTCATTGCCATCGGCAGCAGCATTTGGGCCGGGCTAGACCACCCCGGCGCGATCGGCGTGGCGTTGGTGGTCATGGTGGCAGCGTCGGCAAGCCCGGTGTGGGTGCCAAAAGTACAAGACCTGGAACCGACCACAATGGTGTGGCTGGAACGAGCAGAATCGCTTGCCGTTGCCGCATGCTTGCCACTCGCTCTGCAGGTCATCGGAGTATTCGCCATGATTCGGGGGTTGGGTTAATGCAGAAAGTACAGCAGCTTTTAGTGGCAAGCACCGCCGGTGCCCTCGGGCTACATGGTTTTATGTTCTTCCCGGTTGGAGGCAGCACGGGTTCCGCGACCGCGCAGGCACAAACTCGTGACGACGTCGAGGTCCGCCGCACCGTTGACTGCGTTGACCCCATTGTGGCTCCGGCACCAACTCCGGCGGCTCCGAGAGCCGAGGCTGAATTTTCGAGGCCCTGGCAGGATGCTTTTGGCAGCTCCCCCGGTTCTGCGCCAGACCATTATGGCCGCACGGAACAGACAGGATCCGAGCCCACACACCACCAACAGCCGCTCACCGTCGGCACGGATTACCGCACCGCCCACCAATTCGCCACCGGAGCCGGGGTACGCGTGGCAGTTATTGACACCGGAGTTTTCAACCACGAACAGTTGCACGTGGAACCGGTCGCCGATTTGGTTTCCCCGGCTGAGAACAACCCACTACTCGACTGCGACGGGCACGGCACCATCGTCGCGGGCATCATCGGAGCCGAACAATCGGGCGTTGCGCCGAACGCACAGATCTTGTCCATCCGGCAATCCTCGGCGCACTACAGCTCCCGCCAGCCGAACAACACGCCAGACCATCAGCACGCACCCGATGCCGAGGAACCGGAGCTCACCGGCACTCTCAGCAGTTTTGCCCAGGCCATCCACACCGCGCTTGACCATGACGCACAGGTCATCAACGCCTCAGTGGTTTCCTG
>NZ_MKXT01000072.1:438-3522 GCF_001913985.1 Corynebacterium sp. S5S1 | reverse complement strand
AGCACCGTGCCAATTGCCCAGTAGGCGGTGTGTAACCACCACCAGCCGAGCACCACAGACGACGCCATCGACAGCGCAAGGATCCCCATCGCCGTCATCGCCCATGCGGGGAGGTGTTCGGGCACAAACTGCGGGTTGCGGTGCCGTACAAACCCCGCAATGACCCACACCAGCATGGCAGTCGCGATGAAATACCACGCCACCGCGGCGGGATGTCCGGCACCGCTGGCACCCCAGTAGATCTCTACGACCTGCGCAAGCGAGGCACTTCCCATCACCGCAGCCGCCCATGCGGGCCCGGCTGGTGGCACGCTGATCTGGGATTTCGGCTGCCGTGTCGGTGGCTCATGGTGCAGGTGTGGCGATTCAGTCACCTGCTTCATTGTAGAAGCACAGAGATTGCAAACATAAAAGCACCAGCCGGCTAATGCTCGCCGACTATTAGCCTCAATTGAACAGCTCGAAAATGGCGAAGGCACTCAACGGGATTTCAGGGCTACTGGTTGCGGAGAATCACAGATGAGCACCGGCTAGTTTATAAAATTTTCGGCAATGAACTTCGCATTGCTTCCTGCCGATACCACTATGGGCGTTACGCCAGCGCCACCAGCGTCGCCAGCACCGTGAGCGTCGTCAGTGACATCCTCGTCGTCCACCGCAACCTGCTCGGCTATCCCACGTGCAGCGCGTTCGGTGGCGTCGTACGGTTCCATATCCTCGAGGTACTCGCCGGTCTCGTAGTCGTACTCAATGGCGCGCCCCTGCTCGTCGGTGCGCGTGTACCAAGCAACATTCTCGGTGGCATGCGAATCCCAGTTACCACCAGCAGAATAATCGCTATCCGGCGGGCATTCCTCAATCGACAACGCAAAGTTGTCGCCGTATTTCGACACGCCTTGTTTTACCGAATTCGCCACCAAACGGTCACCATAAATTCGGCGCACGGTAAATGGGTCATTCCGTAGCTCTTTAAACAATGCCACTGACATCAAAATCAAAATGAACGCGACCGGCAACGCCGTCACCACCACCAGGTTTTGCATACCGCGTAGCGCGTCCTGCCCGCCCGAAAGCAAAATCACCACGGCAATACCAGCCATGCACAAAACCCAGAACGTCGTAATCCACGGGTTCGGGTTAGGGTTACCTTTCTGCGATAGCTGCGAGTTCACCAGCGACGCAGAATCAGCCGTCGTCACGAAGAAAATAATCAACACCACGATGATGATCGGCGCAATAATGTGCGCGCCCGGCAACTGGTCTAGCACCACAAAGAAAATCTCCTCCGGCGCCGGCATCGAATCCGCCGTGTCATCAGGCGCGATCGAATGATCACGGTTTTGCAGCCAAATCGTCGTACCACCCAGCACAGCAAACGCCGTCATGATGATGGTCGACGGAATAAACAACACGCCCAGCACAAACTGGCGGATGGTGCGCCCACGGGAAATCTTGGCGACGAACACCCCGACGAATGGCGCCCAGGAAATCCACCACGCCCAGTAGAACGTGGTCCACGCAGACAAGAACGCCTGCATCTCTTCGCCTTCGCCCATGTGCGCGGACATCGCATCACCGAACGATGCGAAATACTCGATCATCACCGCTGGCAATGCGTTCATCAAAAACGCGGTCGGACCAACGACAAAGAAAAACACCGCGATGCCGATCGAGAGCACCAAGTTCACATTCGACAGCACACGAATTCCCTTGGCCACGCCCGAGACCGCCGAGGCGATCGTCGCGATGGTCAGCACCATGATGATGATCAGTGCAACCGTATTGCCCGCCGTCGACCAGCCAGAAACTACTTCGAATCCGCTGGCGATCTGCAAAGATCCAATACCCAATGTGGCGGCGGTACCGAATAGCGTGGCAATGATCGCCAAACCATCAATAATGCGCGCTGGCAGCGAATCCGTGGAACGATTCCCCAGCAGCGGCAGCATGATCGAGCTCATCAGCGGTACGCGGCCGCGTCGGAAAGAAACATAGGCGACGCACAGGCCGACGATTCCGTAAATCGCCCAGGCACTCGCGCCCCAATGCAGCGTCGACTGCACCATTGCACCCTTGATTGCTTCTTCGCTGACGGGCTCATACGCGCCCGGCCGCGGGGAAAAATAGTGGCTGAGCGGCTCATACGGCCCGAAGAAAATAATGCCGATGCCAATACCAGCCGCAAACAGCATCGCTGCCCAGGACAGCGTGGAATACTCGGGCTTCTCATCGTCCAGCCCCAGCGGGATGCGGCCGTATTTGGAAAACGCGAGCACCAGGAGAATGAAGAACAGCACCACGGCGATCATGGTGAACACCCACCCCAGGTTGGTCATGATCCAATCCAGGGCCGTGGATGACACGTCGAAAACTTGCTCCGGAGCCAGCACGCCCCACAGGATGAACGCCACGACCAAGCCGCCCACCACGGTGAGCATGGGCTTGTCGACGCGATAGCGGATCTTTTGATCCTCCACGGACACTCCCGGCACCATCGCGGGGTGAATATTGTGCGGGTATGTCACCTCCCGCAGGATGCGTTTGGCTTTCGTGCCCGCACCTTCGGCATCATTGTCCGCCATCGCCGCTCTCCTTGTCACTGTTCTTCAATTCTTAGGGTGTGTTCTCTTTGCTGTTTTTGCCGTTCCCAGCATTTCTCAACAAATTCCGAGACAACTGCTAAGCAACTATAAGGCAGGCTGTCGCATAAATCACGTCGAATATACAGCGTATTCTTAGCGCCCATTGTTGGCCACTCGGCCAAGTGTGTGGCACAATAGCGGAAGTCAACTTGGCCACCCGGCCAAATAGTCCTGCGTCACCTGCTCAGGACCCAAAAACAATCGTTTAACCCACAAGGCGGTGCTGAAACACATGGATACGTCGCAATCCCCTGTCGCACGCTGGCTCGCGCTGGCCACACTCGTCGGCCCGGTGCTGCTGCTGAGCATCGACATGAGCGTCATCAGCATCGCCGTGCCCGCCATCAGCGCAGGCCTCGGTCCCACTTCCGCGCAAATGCTGTGGATCATCGACATCTACAGCTTCCTGCTGGCAGGGCTCTTGGTGCTGGCGGGCTCGCTC
>NZ_MKXT01000072.1:0-409 GCF_001913985.1 Corynebacterium sp. S5S1 | reverse complement strand
GCCACGGCATTCGCCCCCAACCCGGAGCTACTGATTCTCGCCCGCGCCGCCCTGGGTGCCTCCGCGGCCACCCTCATGCCGTCGACACTGGGGCTAATCCGCACCATCTTCGACGACGCGCACGAACGACGCCTAGCCATCGCCGTATGGGCAGCCGCCTTCGGTGGCGGTGGCGCGCTCGGCCCGGTGCTCGGCGGTCTGCTGCTGGAACACTTCTGGTGGGGCTCAGTATTCCTGATTAACGCCCCGGTCATGGCACTATTCCTGCCCGCCGCGTGGTACCTGCTGCCAGAATCACGCGACCCGAACCCACAAAAATTCGACTACCCTTCGGCTGCGCTGTCCATCGCCGGTCTACTCCCGGTCGTCTACGCGCTGAAAACCCTAATCAAGCAACCATCGGTGGCCT
>NZ_MKXT01000071.1:3085-3523 GCF_001913985.1 Corynebacterium sp. S5S1 | reverse complement strand
ACAAAATCCCAACCGTAATCCGGTGTAATCCGCGCTGGCCCGCGCTGAGCCTCCCGGGCGAAATAATCCAAGACGCGGGCTTGGTTCACAATCAGGTGCGGGAATTCGGAAATGCCATGTTCGTCGTCAATGGGGCGTGCACCGCGTGTGATGGCATCTGGATTTTCTGGGTCCTGGTTCCAGAATGACATCTCGGTGATCGTATAGGCTTCTTCGGTGATTTCAGCAGCAAAACCGAAAGCCTGGAAGGTTTCTACGGAACGTGCCTGAATACCATCGGCTTGACCGAGCTCAAGACGGTGTGGGCGGCGTTCGATAATGCGGGTGTTGATATTCGGGAACCTTGACAGCTGGGCAGCAGCAATCATGCCGGCTGGGCCGGAGCCGACGATGAGCACGTCCATGGTCTCCGGGAGTTCTTCTGCACGATTAATGCCA
>NZ_MKXT01000071.1:477-2982 GCF_001913985.1 Corynebacterium sp. S5S1 | reverse complement strand
TAATCGGTTCCGGGAAGCTGATCGCATGAGATAGCGGTGGGAGAATTTATGAGCTAGATCAAATAATCCTTTGATCTGTGAACTGGGTCTTATCCAAGGATCATATATGATTATTGCGATCTGTACAACAGTTTCTTGGAAGTGTTATATGCATGTCTCTTGATTGCTGGTTGCTGATTGCCGGTTACTGGCTGCTGGCTACTTACTTTGCGCCGAACGTGAAATGCCCAGTCATTTGCTCGTGCTCATGCTCGGGCCCCAGCGGGATTCCCTTGCGTTCGCGCAAAAGGAATACGCAGATGAAACCGACGATACAAGCGCTGACCAGGTAACCAGAGATGGCGAAAGTCGTACCGGTTGCTTCTAACAACGCTGCGGCGATCATGGGTGCGAATGCGCCACCAAGCACGGATCCGATGGCATAGGTGATGGATACGCCGGAGGCTCGGATTGAGGCCGGGAATAGCTCCGCGTATAGCGCGGACTGTGGACCGTAGGTCAGGCCCAAGCCTACGGTGAGGCCAATCAATGCCAGGTACAGCATGCCCAATGATCCGGTATTGACCAGTGGGAACAGCGCGGCGGCACCGATGCCCTGGAGGATAAATCCGATCAGGTAGGTCATTCGTCGACCGATATAGTCCGAGACCCAGCCAGCGAACAGGGTCGAGAGCATCCAGGTCACCGCCGACAGCGTCACGGCGTTCAAGACATCGCCGCGTGCTAGGCCAATGGGGCCGTCAGGGTTAGTGGTGTAGTTCTGGATATAACCGCCCGTAGTCATGTATCCAACGGTGCCGTTACCAGCGAAAACGAGTGCCGCGGTCAGTACCAGCGGCAGGTAGCGTTTGAACAAAATGTCGATGGGGTTGGACGCTTCCGCGTCTTTGCGTTCGGAGATTTCCTGGAAAACCGGGGATTCGTCAACCCCCATGCGGATGGCGTAACCGACAATGACCAGCACGATGCTGAACAAGAACGGTATGCGCCAACCCCATTCCAGGAAAGCATCGCCGGGCGCGACGGTGTTCATGATGGACAGCACGCCAGAAGACATCAGCAGGCCGATAGGTACACCGATCTGCGGACCTGCGCCGTACAAGCCGCGCTTATCGTTCGGGGCGTGTTCAACGGCCAGCAGCACTGCTGATCCCCATTCGCCTCCTGCGGAAATTCCCTGGATGATGCGCAAGGTGATCAGCAAAATCGGGGCCCAGATTCCCCAGGTGTCATACGTCGGCAGCAAGCCAATCAGCGTGGTGGCGCCACCCATGGCGAATAGCGTGACCATCAAAACGGTGCGTCGCCCCACTTTGTCTCCGAAGTGGCCAGCCAAGAATGCGCCCAACGGGCGGAAGAGGAACGATAGGCCGACTGAGGCGAAGGAGACGATTGTCGCCAAACCGCCCTCTAGCGGGCCGAACATGAGCTGGTTGAACACCAGGCCAGCGACGGCGGCGTAGAGGAAGTAGTCGTACCATTCGATCGCGGTACCGATGGTGGTTGCCGCAACGACGCGGCGACGTTCTTTCGCCGAGATCGTGGCAGAGGTGGGCGTTACCGACATAAACGTCCTTTCGAGGGTTGTGTTGTGGGAGGTAGGCGGAGTGTGGGATTAGTTGATCCTGCCTTGCTGCCTGCGTGGGCACCAACGCGGTGGTGTGTGGAGACTTATATATACCACTAGGGTGTGAATTGAACCACTTGCAGTGATGTTAGGGATGATATACGATTTGGGCAAGTGCTTGTCCGAAAGCTCGTTGAAAATGCTCGTCACAGAAAAGGATTCTTCATGGCTATTCCTGACATCCTTCCGGAGAAACCGGGCAAAGTCATTGCCGTCCACGTTGCTTTCGAGTCCCGTGCGGCTCAGCGCGGTCGTCGTCCGAAACAGCCCAGCTATTTTCTGAAAGCCACGAGCACTCTTGCGGCTTCGGGCTCGGAGGTGGAGCGCCCTGCGGGGACTGAACTGTTGGCTTTTGAAGGTGAAATCGCGCTGATCATCGGAAAGTCAGCCCGCAACGTTTCGCTTGCCGACGCTTGGGATTACGTCGGTTATGTCACCGCATCGAATGACCTTGGTTTGTATGATTATAAATCGCAGGATAAAGGGTCTAATACCCGCTCCAAATCGCGCGATGGATACACCCCGATCGGTCCGGAGCTACTGGATGCTTCCGCTATTGACCCAGCCACGCTGCGCTTGCGCACCTGGGTGAATGGTGATGTTGTGCAGGAAGATGGCACCACAGAAAAAGACCTGATTTTCCCACTTGCGCAGTTTGTCGCTGATTTATCGCAGCACATGACGCTAGAGCCTGGCGACATCATCTTGACTGGCACCCCGCGTGGATCGAGCGTGATTGTGCCTGGCGACGTCGTGGAAGTAGAAGTTGATGTTCCTGGCGCCAAAACGACAATGAGCAGTGGTCGTTTGCGCACCACCGTTGTCGAAGGCCCAGGCGAATTCAATGCAGAGATTGGCAGCCTGCCGCACACCGACGA
>NZ_MKXT01000071.1:0-428 GCF_001913985.1 Corynebacterium sp. S5S1 | reverse complement strand
GCAGGATTACCACCTGTCGGCCAAGAAGACAGCGACAACACAGCAGAATCCGAGCAGGCTCTGCCCGCAGAACTCGTCGACAAGCTCAAGAAAACCCCAACCGCCGGGCTGTCTGCGCAATTACGCAAACATGGCATCAACCAGTCCGTGATCGAGGGCGTATACCCACAGACAAAAGGCACCAAGCTGGTTGGCCGTGCGCGTACGCTGCGCTTTGTGGCAGGCCGCGAAGACCTGTTTACAAAGCACGGCGGCGGCCTGAACGAGCAAAAGAAAGTTTTCGATACCGTTCGCGAAGGCGAAGTCATCGTCATCGAAGGCCGTCAAGAACCAGGTTCGGGCACGCTCGGCGATATTTTGGCGCTGCGGGCACAAACCCGCGGTGCTGCAGGCGTGGTCACTGATGGTGGAGTGCGTGACTATGAAGC
>NZ_MKXT01000070.1:3789-4240 GCF_001913985.1 Corynebacterium sp. S5S1 | reverse complement strand
ATTGTTTTTCGTTCACTTTTAAAGTTTGTTTCATCAAATCCGTTAAATCAATTGGAGATATCTCTTTAAAAATCTTTTTAACTTTATATTTAGTATTTCTATTTAATTTTCCCGATTCACTCTCATCAAACAGTAAAGCCATAACTGTATGACGTTCAGAAGTTTTATTAATCATCGTATAATCTGGTTTCAAAATATGTAAATCATTAAAACAATCGTTCCAATAATCAACCATATTTCTTTTAAGTTCAATTTCTACACGCCATAAATGCTTAGACATAACTTCAACATCTGCATTATCTTTACGCTCTTGCTTTTTATTATAAATTCTAATAAATCTATCACTATCTCTTACACCGAAATATTTTGTTTCAGGCTTACCATTACGACCGTAAAAAACAGTTTTCTTAACTGCTTTATCAGTAATTGCATAGTAATCGCTCAAATCATC
>NZ_MKXT01000070.1:3073-3727 GCF_001913985.1 Corynebacterium sp. S5S1 | reverse complement strand
AGTCGATAATATTTTGTTTTAACCAAAGCATTTCTTCTTGTGAAAGTTTATTTGGATTAAATTCAACACGCATATTACGTCTATCCCACGTATCTGCTTTTACTTTGTCATATTCGATATAAACTTTTTCTTGTAGTGCTTTAGCTTTAAATTTTGTTCGAAGTATATCCCAGAGTCTTATTTGTGGCTCTATGCTCATAAATTCAGATAGTTTTTGAGCATTAATTTTATTAAGATTCCCAACGATTGTCATAGCGTCAAAACTTAAATTCGGATAAGTTTGTACCGGAATTTGTGCACTTAACCGGCTATTAGAGTAGCCGGTTTTAGAAAAATTATCTAAATCCTTATTTTGTAAGTGATTTGAATGATTTTTCTTACTCATAAAAAATCGACTCCTTAATTTGTTTTAAGAAGTCGTCCACCCAAACGTCAAATGTAAATGTTGAAGTATAATCAAATATCGTTTAATATCAAAATATACAAAAACATAAAAACATCGACTGTTTTATATTTTGGCTAGTCGTTCACGTAAACTTTGGTCGGTTTGGGGTGGACGACTTCTTTTTTATTTTGCTATTAATATAACACTATAAAAAATCTAGGTCTATTAAGAATACGTCTTTTTATTTTTATATAAAAAATGTAATATAA